>QZJX01000022.1 GCA_003599395.1 Ignavibacteriales bacterium
GCTCTTCCGATCTCTCGTATTCGTTTTTAACACGATCAAAGGAAACAGCTAGATCAGAAATTGTAACCGGTGCGACTAATGATTGTACGAGAAATACAGCCATTGGATTAATATCGATATTTATCGCTTTTCTATTATTCATTAATGCTTCAATTGCAGTAATTCCGCTTCCCCCAAATGGATCTAGTACCAAATCATTTGGTTTACTAAAGTTCTTAATATATTCAGCTACAATGTTCCAACTCTGTTTTGTAAAATATCCATGAACTCCAAAATGTCTTTTCGCTTGCTGTTTTTTAACGGGAATTTCTTCTAGTAACGGTCGATTCGAATAATCAAATTCTCCTTTAAGCTTAGCAGTTGCATTCGTAGTATTATAACTGAAATATTTACCAACCTGGAAACTTGATGGTGAAAGATACATTGAGAGTTTTCCCCAACTATATTCTATCTCATCAAGATTAAATAAAAGAATTGGTTTATTTGTCGATTCACGCCTGAAAAGAGAAAATTGAATTCCATTACACAAAGCGAAATAAGTACTTCTTATTTCAGGGTGAGATGAATAACAGTAAACTTGTTCTATATTATCATTATCATCAATTTTTTGATTTGGAGATTTAGCATCTAAAACCCAAGCAAAATTTTCTGATACTTTTAGGGAATAATCTGGAATCAATTTAATTGGAATTTTTTTATTAGCCCCAATTTTTAAAAAAGGATGGCTAAGCATTTTACTTCTAACAATATTTTCTTGACTATAACCAAGTTCTTTTAAAATAGGCAAGATTATCACTTCTCGAACACTATCCTCTTTAAAATCAGAATTTTGATTTATCAATTTAAAGTCGAGTGATCCAAATAAGTAGTCGCTTGTTATAGTCTTCATGTTTAATAAATTTTTATAAGGTTAAAATAGGATCCTAATCACCCACCGAAAGTATTCTTTCTAATTCCTCTTCACTTACAGTTAAAAGCTCATTCTTAATTAATTTTGGAGTAAGTATTTTCCAGTTTTCATCTTTGCTGAATACTTCTTTGAAAATTGGTAGAGCATCTTCAACTTTCCCGATGTTTGAAAGTGTAACTGCTCTCCAAAATTTCATTTCGAGATTTTCCGGGAATAATTCTTCTGCCATGGAATATTCTTTCATTGCTAATTCCATATCGTCGTGTTCAATAGCAAGATCACCTTTGTTCATATGTTCGTAAGCTTGATGAACATTGTACAATCTTCTTAATTCTACCAAAGGTTCGGGATGATCTTCTATGTGTAAATCAACTAATCTATCCAACCAAACTTTTCCTGTAGATTCTGCTTTAACAACTAATATTGAAGCCGATTGTTTTCCTCTAATATCACCGCCGGCTTTTTCCGCGGCTTCTAGAGTTAATAATAATCTTTCGGCTAGAGATCCTTTCGAAGTTTCAAAAGTTTCTTTCATAACCGGCCATACTGTATTATTCTTCATCATATTTGCTTGCACGGAAAATTGATTGCCTTTAAGATGACCTGCTTCATCCGTACATTTTTTGCCTGTATAAACCGCTACATTTCCTTTTGAATCGAGAACAGCTAATTGTCGAAAATCTCTGCCTTCGTCTTCTTCGATTAATTTATCCAAAACTTCTTGTGCGTTGTATCCTTGTCTTAACAGAGCCAAACCATTTGGACCAAAAGAAACATTAACAAACGATTGAGTTGCGATTACACCAACGCCGGCTTCGCCCCAAGAAACTATTGTACCCACAGAAAACCAATGCGATTGCACAGCAACTCCCATTTCACTGGTGACGGTATCTCGCGCAACAATGCTATATGTATTTGCAACGGGATTGCTGCTAAAAAATGTTTGCGAATATGAAGTAATCACTAAAAATAATATTGAGGCTAGATATTTCATTTTTTAACTCTCGTCTTTGTTTGAATTACCATTTCACTTCTTTTCGTATGACTGGCATTGTCATACATCTGCATCCGCCTCCACCCCGTGATAGTTCTGATCCTTCAACTGTTATTACATATTTTTGAATCGAGCTTAGATCTGTTTTAGATAAGTCTTCTGATTTTATAACTTCAAATCCGTTCTGGTTGAGTGCATCAATAGTATAACTATTTCGTCCGTAACCAAGAACTTTGCCCGGTGCTACCGCAAAAAAGTTTGCACCGCTATGCCATTGCTCACGTTCTTGAATCCAATCATCCGAATTACCTCCGCATGAGATTGGTTTGAGATGAATTTTTATTTTTCTTAATGCTTCCAGTATATTTGCTTCTTCACGTATCCAGTCAACTTTTCCGTTGTCAATTCTAATATGTACTGTCTCAAAACTATGTTGATTAAAAACTACCGGATCATAAATAAGACAGGCGTCTTTATCTAAAAAAGTAAATACCATATCGAGATGAATGAATGATTCTAATGTTTGCGGCAATTCTTGCACGATAATGTGTTTTGGTGTCTTAGATTTTTTTAATTCATCGATTATAAAATCAACACCTTGTGTTGAAGTTCTCATTCCAATTCCAATACAGAGAATGTCATCTCTAACTACAAGTATATCACCGCCTTCAAAGGTAATTGGTGATACATCTTTAACTAGATTTCTTGGATTTACTGTTTCTGATTTCAACTCAGGATGATACTTGAATATTGCTTCCATTATAAGCGCTTCACGTTCTCTAACGGGACTGCTCATTTTTGATATATAAACTCTTTCCCCAATCGATATTGAAGCATCTCTTGTAAAGAAAAAATTGTGCAGTGGAAGAAGCGAGTATCTATCTTTGTTTAAAAATTTTGTAAGAGTATCTTTTACCATAGATACTCCTTCAATCAACTGACGAGCTAATTCTTTCGGCGGGAGAGAATATAAATATTCTTTTAAGCAATCAATTCCTTCGTTACGACAAATATTTTCTACAATATTAATTTTAGCGTCTTCCTTTTTAAGAATATCCGTAAGAAGATCAGAAACTTCGTAAACTTTGGTGAGCTTGTTTAAGGCCGATTTGAATTGTTTGTATTCTCGTTTAGCTACGGAAAGATTTAAAATATCACTATACAATGCACGTTCTGCATTTTGTGGAGTCATATTCTCGACTTCTTGTCCGGGTGTATGGACTATTACACTTTCGAGTTCACCTATTTCTGAATTTATATTTGCATTCATAGAGATCCGTTTTAGTTAACAACCCAAATATTATTTTTTATTTGCAATTCTGTTTCATCTAAGAAAACAGCTCTTCCAACTCCACCGGGTCTGAAATCGGTAACAATATCAACATGTTGTGCCGATTTATTCATTACACCCGATTTCAAGAAAGATTCAGTTTGGTTTTTGCCTTCAATGGAATTAGGATCTTCTGTAAAACATTCCGGGTAGCTAGCACCAATTGCAATGTGAAGAGTGCCGCCAACTTTTTCCACAAATAAGGGATGCTTTAATACTTTTTGAATACCGTTATTCATACCAAGTGCAACTTCACCCAAACGATGTGAACCTTCATCAGTTTCAATAATTTTTGTTAATGCGTCATGACCTAGCTTGGCTGAATATTCAACAATTTTTCCCGATTCGAATTTTAGATAAATTCCTTGTATCGTTGTTCCTCCTTGAAATACTGGAAGATCGACATAAATTTCACCTTCAACACTGTTTGCATTCGGACTTGTAAAAACTTCACCATCAGGGAAGTTTCTTTTTCCCGTACACTTTACGACATTTCTTTTTGATATATCCATCTTCAAAACTAATTCATTTCCGGTATAGGGATTTTCAGTAACGATAGTTATAGAATCGCTCTTTTCCATTAATTGATAAATATCTTCCTCAACTTTTTCAAGCATTCTTGGATCAACAGTTGAAGCCGAGACTATCACTTTTGTATAATCTTCGAGAGACATTCCTTCCAACTCTGCAAAGCCTTGTGTCGGGAATAAAGTAAGAACCCATGGTTTTCCTAATCTAATATTTTTATAAGGTTCATCGGCTCGCATAATTGCTTTAGCATTTAGTTCGGGTAGGCCTTCAAATAGTTTGGGATTTTCCGCTCCAAGAATTTCAATATACTTTGTCATTGCATTATATCTTTCCATCTGCCATTCCGGGACACGTTCAATTTGCTTAACTGTACCATGTTTTGCAATTGAAGAACCCCATATTCTTCCTCTGTCGTTATCCGGAGTTACCAAGTTAACATCAGCTATTGCCCCGGCTTGAAAAATTTTATCTTGCAGAACCGAAATAAGAGGCCAGCAAACATGTTCTCCCTTAATCATCACAATGTCTTTGGGAAGTATTCCATCCAACGAATAATTGAGCAAATAATCTGCCCAAGTATTCAAATCCGATTGAGAAATATTAACTTTCATCTTTATCCTCTTGGTTTCGTTCCGGGTTTTCCTTCGGTCAAATTATTATAGTAACGAGTAGTTGGGTAAGCAAAATCAATATTATCATGCTTAGCAAATTCATTAAGAACATCTTCCCAAATTTGTTGAGCAGTTGATCGTCTTTTTCTTACATCGCATAAATATCTCATCGTAAGCATAACACCGCTGTCTTTTACTGAAGTATATACAGTTGGTGTAAGTACACTGTAAAAAATCATATATTTTCTTGAAGTTTCTTTGATTTTTTTCTGAACTTCGGAAGTTAAATTTTCTGCGTTATGATTTATAATTTTTGTTAAAATCTCTTTGGCTTTTTTCCAATCACTCTCAAATGTTACTAAAACACCTAGCTCATTCCATATATAATTGAACCCAGTGCTAAAATTAGCCTGAACATCGGTGAAAACTTTTCCATTTGGAACGTGAACCATTCTTCCGGTACTTTGATCAGCATCAACCCAATTGCCGATTTCCATAATGGTAAATTGAAAGATTCTTACGTCAATTACATCACCGGCAACATTATCAATTTCTATTCTATCACCTACTTCAAAAGGTTTTCTAATCATTATAAAAGCCCATCCAACCAAATTTACAATTGGGTCTTTTAAGGCAATCGCTATACCAGCAGAAAGCAATCCGAAAAATGTGGCAAGTGAGCCAAAACCTTGAAACCAGATTTTTATAAGTGCAAGGAATGCTATGACTGTTAAGACGTGAAGAGAAGATTTTCTCCACTTATATTGGATTTTAACATCGTCGATTTTTTTTGTAACGATGTTGAGTATTATTTTTCTAATAATTAGAAGAATTGTTATAGCAATAAACGAGGTGAGGAATTTTCCCTGAGTCTCTACCTGTATCCCGAAATTATGAGTTAACCAATCAGTAACAAAATCCATAATTTTACTTGAATTTTATTGACGTTGAAATATTTTCAAAAGTTCTTCTGTATTTCATTATATCTTCTGGTCGTGCGGTAGAATTGATAACTAATCCATATCCATCCATATAAAACATATAACCTATTGATGAAACTCTACGTAATTGTCTGACGTATTCAAACATAATCCATCTTGATATTTTGCCATCAATCGCTAATCTACCTTCATCAAGAAAAGTTATTTCATCAAATTGAGTCGGTAGAAAGTTCTTTGAATATTTTAAATAGGAAGCAATATCTGCAACTGAATCCGGTAGTGCTTCGGCAAATATGTGCACATTTTCTCTGAAGAGATCAAATTTCCCTTCATTTGGTGATTGAAAAACAACGATCGATCCGTGTTCTGGATTTAATGCTTCCGCGAATCCTTCTCTGTAGGTCCAATCTTCTGGATATTGAATTGTAAATTGATATTCCTCATTCTCATAAAGTTTATAGCCTTCCATATTTTCTTTTTGACATGCAATTAAAAAAATAACAATAAGAGTAAATAATACCGATAAATGATTTTTTTTCATAAAATAACCTTGTAATTGAAAATTAATCTGCTTGATCATAATTTAATATTGAACTTAACCATTTTTCAACTTCTTTGGTACTCATCCCTTTTCGTTTTGCGTAATCCCTAACTTGATCTTCGGCTAATTTCCCAACATTAAAGTATTTGGATTCGGGATGAGCAAAGTATAAACCGCAAACTGATGCGGCCGG
This sequence comes from Ignavibacteriales bacterium, assembly GCA_003599395.1. Lineage (GTDB taxonomy): Bacteria > Bacteroidota > Ignavibacteria > Ignavibacteriales > Melioribacteraceae > SURF-28. Next base: position 6,052 of record QZJX01000022.1, read on the forward strand.
ATGCATTGCTAAACTTTCCGTTAAAAATATTCCTGTATTATTTTGTGCATCTAATAACTTAAACAGAGTAAGTTTTTCAGTGTGGTCAGGCTGTGCCGGGTAACCCGGAGCGGGACGAATACCGTTGTATTTTTCTGCTATTAATTCCTCGTTAGATAATTTTTCACCGGAAGAATAGCCCCAAAATTCTTTTCTAACTTTTTTGTGAAGTAATTCTGCGAAAGCTTCTGCAAGTCTATCAGCTATAGCTTTTACTAAGATACTATTGTAGTCATCGTGATTTGATTCATAACTTTTTACAAGCTCATCTGCTCCAATTCCGGTTGTAACTGCAAACGCTCCGATGTAGTCTGTAAGTCCCGATTCTTTTGGTGCGATAAAATCAGATAGTGCAATATTAGGAATATCGGATGATTTGATTGATTGTTGCCTTAATGAATGAAACGATGCAAGCAATCCTTTTCTTGATTCATCAACATAAACCTCGATATCATCTTCAACAGAATTTGCCGGAAAGATTCCATAAACTGCATTTGCTTTCAATAACTTTTGCTCGATGATTTTATCAAGTAATGTGTTTGCATCATCAAAGAGTTTTTTTGCTTCGATTCCGTAATTTTTATTTTCGAATATTGCAGGGTACCTTCCTTTTAATTCCCATGTTAGGAAGAAAGGTGTCCAATCAATATAATTTCTAATCTCTGAAAGTGAGTAGTCATGTAAAACTTCAACCCCAAGTTTATTTGGTTTTGAAATCGATTCAAAAGTATAAATTGGTTTATTCTTACGCGCTTCTTCTATTGAGATTAATTTTTTCTCACTTTGTTTGCGTTTATGATTTTCCCTCAATTCAACATATTCATTGCGAATAGTTGTTATAAATTCATCGGTAACTTTATCGTTTAGTAAATTACCAACTACACTAACGCTTCTAGATGCATCAAGAACGTGAATTGTTGGTCCGCTATAATTTGGTTCAACTTTTACAGCAGTGTGTATTCTGGAAGTTGTTGCTCCTCCAATTAGTAAGGGAAATTTCAGATTTAATCTTTCCATTTCTTTAGCCACGTGAACCATTTCATCGAGTGATGGAGTAATCAAGCCGCTTAAACCAATTATATCAACATTTTTTTCAACTGCTGTTGAAAGAATTTTATCCGATGGAACCATTACTCCGAGATCAATCACATCATAATTGTTGCATCCGAGTACTACACCGACAATATTTTTCCCGATATCATGAACATCCCCTTTTACTGTGGCGAGAAGAACAGTTCCGTTTTTTTTGATATTACCGGATTTCTTTTTCTCTGCCTCAATAAACGGGATTAAGTAAGCAACAGATTTTTTCATTACTCGGGCACTTTTTACAACTTGCGGTAAGAACATTTTTCCCGAACCAAAAAGATCACCGACTATATTCATTCCGTCCATCAATGGCCCTTCAATCACTTGAAGTGCAGATGGATATCTTTTACGTGCTTCTTCGGTATCTTCTTCTATGAAATCGGTAATGCCTTTAACAAGTGAATGTTTTAGTCTTTCTTCAACCTCAGCGTTGCGCCATTCTGCAGTTTGAATTTCCGATTTGTCTTTTTGCTTAACATTTTCCGCAAATTCGGTTAATCGTTCTGTTGCATCTATTCGTCTGTTTAGAATAACATCTTCAACTCTTTCTAATAATTCTTTTGGAATTTCTTCATATACTTCAAGTTGTCCTGCGTTGACAATTCCCATATCCATGCCGGCTTCAATGGCATGATATAAAAACGCAGAGTGAATTGCCTCGCGCACTAAATCATTTCCTCTAAAAGAAAAAGATACGTTGCTGACACCGCCGGAAACTTTGGCGAGAGGAAGATTTTTCTTAATCCATTTTGTCGCTTCTATATAGTTTATTGCATATCCATTGTGTTCTTCAATTCCGGTTGCGATTGCAAATATGTTAGGATCAAAAATAATATCCTGTGGAGGGAAACCGACTTGCTCAGTTAAAATTTTATAAGCTCGTTCACAAATCTTGATTTTACGTTCATAAGTATCTGCTTGACCGTCTTCATCAAATGCCATAACTATTACTGCCGCACCATAACGCATAACTTTTTTTGCGTGATTTATAAATTCTTCTTCACCTTCTTTTAAGCTGATTGAATTTACTATTCCTTTACCTTGTAAGCATTTTAATCCGGCTTCAATAACAGACCACTTTGAAGAATCTATCATTATAGGAAGTTTTGCAATTTCCGGCTCGGATGAAAGTAAATTCAAAAATTTAATCATAGCTTTTTCTGAATTGATCATTCCTTCATCCATATTTATATCTAAAACCTGCGCACCACCTTCAACTTGCTGACGCGCAACGGATAATGCTTCTTCATAATTATCTTCTTTTATTAATCGCGCAAACTTTTTTGAACCGGTTACATTTGTTCTTTCGCCAATGTTAATAAAGTTTGAATCGGGTCTTAAGACTAATGGTTCCAATCCGCTTAATCTCAAATAGGGTTCAACTTTTGGAATTTTACGGGGTTTGTGATGAGACGCCAATTGAGAGAATACTTTTATATGATCAGGTGTTGTTCCGCAACATCCACCGACAATATTATAGAAACCGGCTTCAGCAAATTCATCTAACACTTTTTTCATTGCTTCAGGTGATTCATCGTACTCACCAAATTCATTAGGTAAACCGGCGTTTGGATAAATTGAAATATAACAATCGGCGATTTTGGATAACTCTTGTATAAACGGCCGCATTTGTTTTGGACCGAGGGAACAATTGAGTCCAACACTTAACAAATTTTTTACATGCGAAATAGAAATCCAAAAGGCTTCGGTTGTTTGTCCCGATAAAGTTCTTCCGCTTTGGTCAACAATTGTACCTGAAATCATAATGGGTACTTCTTGATTTCTTTCTTCCAACAAATCTTGAATTGCAACAAGTGCGGCTTTAGCATTTAACGTATCGAATATTGTTTCGACTAACAATATATCAGCACCACCATCAAGCAGACCTTTAACAGCTTCTTTGTATGATTCATAAACTTCATCAAAAGTAACTGCCCGGAATCCGGGATCATTAACATCCGGAGAAAGAGATAGAGCTTTATTCATCGGTCCGATTGCCCCGGCAACAAATCGAGGTTTACTCGGATCATTCTTCATAACTTCATCAACAGCAGATTTAGCAATTTCAGCTGCGGTTTTGTTTATTTCATAAGCTAAATTTTCGGTTTTATAATCTGCTTGGGAAATTGAAGTACCGTTAAAAGTATTTGTCTCAATTATATCCGAACCTGCTTCAAGATATTGTTTATGAATTTCTTTAATTACCTGTGGTTGAGTTAATGAAAGGATATCGTTATTACCCTTTAAATCGTCTGAATGATTTTTAAATCTTTCATCACGGTAATCGGCATCGGTTAATTTATATCTTTGAATCATAGTTCCCATTGCACCGTCAATGACCATGATTCTTTTTTGAAGGATTTCTTTTAATTGATCTAATAACATAGCTTCTGTATAACCTTTCTTTGAAGATGAAGCTCAATATAGTTAAATTAGTTTTTAATATAAATTGATAAGGAGTATATAAAACTATGATAATAGTTACAGGCGGTGCAGGTTTTATAGGAAGCGTAACTGTTTGGAAGCTTAATCAAATTGGCAGAAGTGATATTGTTATTGTTGATGAGTTGAGAGACGGTGAAAAGTGGAAAAACCTAAATGGACTTTCGTTTGCGGATATCTATCATAAATCTGATTTTCTTGATATGGTTTTAGACAATGAAGTTCCTTTCAAACCGGAAGCAATAATTCATCTCGGCGCTTGTTCATCAACAACCGAAAAAGATGCTGATTATCTTTTGCATAATAATTTTGTATATACTGTCGAACTTGCGAAGTATGCTCTTGAAAGAGATATAAGATTTATTTATGCCTCATCCGCGGCGACTTATGGAAGCGGTGAATTTGGTTATAACGATAATGAGAACGAAGTTGAAAAGCTAAGACCGCTGAATATGTATGGCTATTCAAAACAAATGTTTGATCTTTGGGCTAAACAGAATAAAGTTTTAGATAGAATTGTAGGACTTAAATATTTCAATGTATATGGACCAAATGAATTTCACAAAGGTGATATGAGAAGTGTTGTTCACAAATCATTTGAACAAATTAGAGATACGGGTAAAGTAAAGTTATTTAAGTCAACAGATGCAAAATATGAAGACGGCGGACAGATGCGTGATTTTATTTATGTAAAGGATGCTGTTGATATGACATTATTCTTCCTCGAAAATATTGATGCAAACGGAATTTATAATATTGGTACCGGTCATGCAAGGACTTGGAATGATTTAGTGACCTCAGTATTTAATTCAATCGGTAAACAGGTTAACATTGAGTACATTGACATGCCGCAGCATTTACTTGGCAAGTATCAAAATTTTACCGAAGCTAAAATTGAAAAAATCAAAAGTGCTGGTTACAAAAAGGAAATTACCTCGCTTGAAAAAGGTGTTGAGGATTATGTTAAGAATTATCTTTTGAAAAATGAGTATTTAGCTTGGTAAATCCTTTAGCCGCATGTTATTCCCGCATGCTTCAAGCGGGAATCTATAAAACAAAGGGATGATCAACTTTATGGGTTTAACCAGCATTCTTTGGAGAAGAATTTAATATGAAACTCGCAACACTTTGTTATGTTCAAAAAGACAACAAAACATTAATGCTTTACCGTAATAAAAAAGAAAACGATTACCACGAGGGGAAGTGGAATGGACTCGGCGGAAAGTTTGAATTGGGTGAATCACCTGAAGATTGTGCTATTAGAGAAATTAAAGAAGAAGCAGGATTAACAGTAAAAAATATTATCATGAAAGGATTTATAACTTTTCCATTATTTGACGGGAAAGATGATTGGCATGTATTCCTTTTTGTAATTGATAAATTTGAAGGGGATTTAATCGATTCACCAGAAGGCGAGCTTGATTGGATCGATAACGATAAATTATCGGAAATAAATTTATGGGAAGGGGATAAGATTTTTATCCCTTGGCTTTTTGAAGATAAGTTTTTCAGCGCAAAGTTTAATTATGAGGAAGGCAAGTTCAAAGATTACGAAGTTAATTTTTATTAAAAAAGAACACAGATTTGTTATAATCTGCGAAGATCTTAATAATCATAAAGATTTGCGTTCAATTGAATCTGTGTTGTGACTATTCAATTCTTCTTTTCAAAAATCCGCAAATCATATCATTAACATAAGATGGATTTTCGATCGGGGATAAATGCCCAGCTCTTGGAACAATTGCATACTCTGAATCTTTAATCTTATCAGCCATTTCACGCATTACAGGTGGTGGAGTCAGCTTATCAAACGAACCGCCCATCACAAGTGTTGGTATTTCAATCTTCTTTAAAAATTTGGTTGTACTTGTTCTTGATAACATTGCAAGCAACGATCCTTTAACACCAACCGGATTATTATTTTTGCAAATCTTAGTAATATACTCGACAGTTGATTTCATATTTTCGAGAGATTCATCGGCAAATAAATTTGGAATCAAGTCATCAACAAATTTATCCAATCCATCGGTATTGATTTTATTAATTCCCTCTGATCTTTTAACCTTCCCGGCATCATCATCAGCATCCGATTTTGTATCCAGCAGAATCAATCCGTTGAATCTTGATTGATCTCTTTCAACTGCACGTAAAGCAATATATCCACCCATTGACAGTCCGCATAAAACAGGTTTTCCTAATTTGCCTAAATCTAGCTCGTGCATAAGCCAAAACAAATCATCAACAAAAAACTCCATTGTGTATTGACCATCGCCGACATAACTTTTCCCTAACCCTCTTATATCATAAGCAATAATATTATAATCTTTTTGAAGTGCGCGGATTTGACTATTCCACATTGTATAATCAAATGGGAATCCATGAATTAATATCACAGTTTGTTTTTCGCTGTTGCCCAGGTCGTGAACAGATAAACCGTTTATCGTAATATGCATAACAACTCCAAGAATTTGAGTGAACAAGATAACAAAATCTTTATGAATGTTGAACTATATAAGGAATAAAAGGAACATGACACCACAACAGTGGACAATTTATCCTTTAATAACTCCAACCGGTTTTATCTTTGCAACTTTATTGCTTATACCTGAGTTATGCATTATATCAACAACATCAAAAACATCTTTATACGCATAAGGCATTTCTTCGGCAATTGTACCGTAACCTTTTGCTGCAATTGCAATTCCTTGTGAATGCAACTCTTTAATTAAATCCCTTCCTTTCCCTGCTTTTTTCGCTTGTGTTCTACTTTGAACTCTACCTGCACCGTGACATGAACTTCCGAAAGTTTCTTCCATAGCTTTTGGGGTTCCTGAAAGTATAAATGAATATCGCCCCATATCACCGGGGACTAAAACCGGCTGACCAATATCTTTATATTTGCTTGGAATAAATTCATTCCCCGGTGGAAATGCTCTCGTTGCTCCTTTACGATGAACGCAGACATTTTTTAATTCACCGCCAACACTATGCTTTTCTATTTTCGCGATATTATGGCAAACATCGTAAATAAGTTTGAAGTCCAGTTCACTTTCGGAAATGTTAAAAGTTCTTAACATACTCTTCTTTGCAAGATGCATTATAATTTGTCTGTTGTTCCATGCGAAGTTTGCCGCACATCTCATAGCATGGAGATAATCTTGTCCTTCTTGTGATTGAATTGGTGCGCATGCAAGCTGTCTATCCGGCAAATTGAAGTTGTATTTCTTTTCTGCTTTAACAAGTACTTTTAAGTAATCATCACATATTTGATACCCCAATCCACGCGAACCGGTATGGATTAATATTAGAATTTGTCCTTTAAATATTCCGAAAACTTCGGCAGCTTTTTCATCGTAAATTTCATCAACCACATCAATTTCAAGAAAGTGATTACCGGAACCAAGCGTACCGGCTTGATCTTGTCCGCGTTCAATCGCTCGTTCTGAAACTGCATCCGGATCTGCATCCCGTAGTTTTCCTTTTTCTTCGGTGTATTCGATATCATCCGAATTACCAAAGCCATAGTCAACTGCCCATTGGCTTCCGCTTATTAAAATGTTCTTAATTTCTTTCGGCGGTAATTTTTTAATTGCACCGCTTGCACCTACACCGGTTGGCACATCTCTAAAAAACTGTTTAACAAGGTCATCAATTTTTGATTTCACTTTGTTGAATTCAAGTGAAGTTCTTGCTAATCTCACGCCGCAATTAATATCATAACCAACACCGCCGGGCGAAATTACTCCTTCATTGATATCGGTTGCTGCTACACCACCGATCGGAAAACCGTAACCCCAATGAATATCCGGCATAGCTAGACTATATTTTTGAATTCCCGGAAGATGTGCAACATTTACAACTTGCTTGATTGCTTCGTCATTTTGTAATGATCCTTCAAGCATATTTTTTGAAGTGTAAATTCGTCCGGGTACAAGCATCTTGCCTTGTCTTGGAATTTCCCAAAGATAGTCGGTGATCTTTTTCAATTCGTATCCGCTTATTAGCATAGTTTCACCTTGATACGTTTCTGATATGATATAATTATAAAAGGAATGGGTTAAATGTCAAAGATAATTCGCGTGGTATATTCGTCTTTTTCTTTTTTGATTTCCAATTGATGATAAGTGATTGCTTTTATTTCTTCTTTAAAATCAATTTTCGATGGTTGAACAGTTAAGCCTGCAAGACGAGCCGTTAATTTGTATTTATCGGTATGAACAAGTTTTAAATCTTCAGCAGAAGTGCAAAACCATTTTTTTGAAAGGAAGAGATAATTTATTTCGCTTAAAAAATTTACGAGTAATTCTTCGAGTGAATCTGCTTCAAAATCTAATTTAATTTTTTCATCGTCGTATAAAATTTCGGCATCCAACATTGCTTTGTTCCAAGCATCAACAGCGCATAAAAATAATTCTTCGATTGTTGATGAGGTTAATTCAACCGCAATATCGGCAGTGTGTTCTATGAATTTATAGTTATACATACTATAATGTGATGAATTCTGGAATCAAAAGAAATAGTAAAAGTGGTTTCTTTAATTAAAAATAATAAAGATAACTTACCTTTAATACTCCGGCTCGGTTAACTGTATGCATTCTATTTGGACGAATTGTCCCCGCTAAATCAAATTCGGGACTTCTATCCTGAACTTCGTTATACGCAAAATGAATCCAACTTTTTGGTGAGAAATTGTATGATAAAAGGAAACCAACAATAAACCGTTCAAATTTGTCAGTTGAACGAACAAACACATTATCAAAGTAAATTCGAATCTTGAGATCGTTGACGGGTTTTATATTTAGATATGGACGAGTATTAAAAGTAATATCTTCAATATTTCCGTCAGGATTTCCTTCAATAAACATGTCATATGAAGTTCCAATGGTAAGTTGACTCATTAATTTATAGCTGAATGAAGTCCCCATCCATGAATAGAAAGCAAGCCAATCTCGGCTGAAGTTATAAGTATGAGAATATCCTCCCCATAAATTGCCACTCCAATTAGGTGAAATATTAAACCAAGAACTTAAGTTTGCACTATAGGATGAGTAATCAACATTGTTATCCTTAGATTTTCCGGCATCTAGATTTATTTCAAATCCCCAATTATCTCTGAATTGCATATTATAACCTAGGATTGCAAAGTAATCAGTATAGTCGTCAGCTTTTTCCCAATTAAAACCACCACCGCCATATATCATAATGGATTTTAGATATCCAGTATCCCACCACCATCGTGGACCTGTCAGACCGACAGTTTCCATGGTTCCTCGCCATGGTACAAATCCAATTTCTTGAACATCAAAATCATTACCAATGTATCTACTTCTAAACATATTAATCCAAGAGTCTGCAAAGTTTGTGAAGCCAACAGAAAAGGCATAATCACCTTCGTTTCCTTTTATCGATCTTGCAAGTTGATATGAGAGTTGCCAATTGCTTCCTCTAAATGCACCATCGATATCAAGCACTCCGTAATTATTGTATTCATTAAATTTTCCGACATATAAAACGCCGATCGAGGAGTTGTCCAAGATTTGTTTTTTCAGTCTTACAGATGCGAAGTATGAAGTAGGTTCAGTAATTTTTTCATTATTTAAAAAATAATCGGTTTGTTCTGTACGGGCAACAAATCCGCCGTATTCCCAATCACCAAATCTTCCGAATGCACGTGTACCAAATGATAACGGAACTTCATTTCCGTCGGGCAATTTTTTGCCAATTCGTCGTGAATAAAACAACTCGATTGGTTTATAGAATCCGGAATTTCTATCTCGACCTGATGCATTAAAAACTTCACTTCCTTCAGTAAAGAATTGTCTTCGTTCACTAAAATAGGATTCATAACGGGAGATATTAAAATCATATGGATCAGCTTCAATTTGAGCAAAGTCGGGATTTGCGGTAAACTGAAATTTTAATTCAGGCGAGGGGTTATAAGAAATGTCCAGCCCTAAATCTGTATCAGTATCGTATTCATCATTTCCGATATAATTAATTTTACTAATGCCAACCGGATAAATTTCCAAATTCAAACCATGCTGAGTTGGAGAAAAATCATCAAGGACTAAGCTTCCCCATTTGGAAATTCTTTGACCCTCGTTTTCCTCATATGCTATCCAATAAGTATCTTCGTTATTTATTGAACGCCATCTGTCAAAATCGAGACCCCATTCTGTTAACTTGTCATTGTATTGGATTGACTTGTACGGAATTTCCATTTCTGCAACCCAGCCCCAATCATAAATTTCGGTATCAGCGAACCAAATTCCATCCCAACTGTAATCACGGTTACGAGCATCGTCAAGCAACCTTGTATCTCCTCTAACACCGGAAGCATAAACAATAAATTTGTAAGCGGTTCTTCTGTCACCGAAAGTATCAATCATAAATGAAACACCATCTCCGGCAAAATCATCGAGTACACCTGTTTCGATTTGAATTTCTTCATGATTATCATAGCATATAAATAAACAATACAATGCATCTTCTGTTGTTAAAACTTTTGTAACGGTTCTTTGAGTTGGTTTTTCATTATTATAAGGCGAATATTGAACAAAATCGGTAACTGAATCAGCTTGTAACCAGATATCATCAATCTTACCGTCAATTATAATTTGTTGATCAATTTTTTTGAGATGTAAAACTTTGTCTGAATTTGCAACTTGAGCAGTTAATAAGGTTACGAAAACAATAAAAAGTAAAATAGACCGCATTTAATCCCCATCATTTTGAAATCTACATTTTAGACGAAATTCTTTCTATAAGGTTCACAATTTTAGGAATGATTCTTTATTCTCGACTGATTAAATTAAAAAGTACAAATATATCGTTTTTAGAGGAAATTGGTAATGAAAATTCTTTTAATTGGCGGATATGGTAATGTTGGCAAATTTCTATCTGAATTAATTTTATCAAATACTAATTCATCAATTATTATTGTAGGCCGAGATAAAGCGAAAGCAGAAAAATTTAAAGATGAATTAGTAGTAAGACATGATGAGAAAAGAATCGAAACCGGTTTTGTCGATGCTTCAAATACCGGTTCTCTTATAAACGAGTTTATGAAATCCGATTTTGTAATCAATGCAGCCAGTACAATTCAGTTTACTAATAATATTGTCGAAGCATTACTTCAAACAAAGAATAATTACCTCGATGTATTGATGTCATCTCCGCAAAAGTTAAACTTATTAAAAGCTACCTCGGAACAATTTGTCAAGAATGATCAATGTATAATAAGCGATGGCGGATTTCATCCCGGTTTACCGGCGGCATTAATTCGTTATGCTGCAGATTATTTTGATGAAATTCACTCGGCGAATGTAGGTAGCCTGCTGAATATGGATTGGAAGTTTGAATTTTCTTCACCGGATACAATAAAAGAATTCATTTATGAGTTCAAAGAATATGATTCAACCGCTTATGTTAAAAAAGAATGGAGAAAGCTTAGTTATAAAGATTACAAATACTTTGATTTCGATAAACCTTTCGGAAAGAAACCTTGCATCTCTATGATGATGGAAGAGTTAAAGGAATTACCGGATGAATATCCGTCACTTTCTGAAACAGGATTTTATATCTCCGGATTTAATTGGTTTACTGATTATTTTGTCACACCATTAATGATGTTCGCCGTGAAAAGATTTTCACTGAATAAATTGAATTCGATTACAAAACTTTTTAAGTGGAGTCTCCGGAAATTTTCAAAACCTCCTTATAAAGTTATTCTTCAATTAATTGCAGAAGGAATTAAAGAAGATAAAAATCAGCAAATGAAAATTGAAGTATCTCATGAAGACGGATATTTTCTAACTGCTGTTCCTGCGTTTGCATGTTTGCATCAGTATTTAGAAAAGTCCAATAGAATTCCCGGACTTCACTTCCAAGCAAATTATGTTGAACCGAAAAAATTTTTAAATGACATAAAGCGATTAGGATGTGAAGTTAAAATCGAATTCAATTTGAAATAATCATAAACTTTTTCATTTTTAATTCGATGATAGGTCATAGTATTAAAAAATCCGGAGAAATTTATGGCATTCATTGAATGGAGTGATGACCTTTCTGTAAAAAATTTAACAATCGATTTTGAACATAAAAAACTTGTTGAGACAACAAATAAATTACATGCCGCAATGAGGGAAGGTAAGGGTTCTGCAGTTCTTGGAAATATTCTAAATGAACTGATTACTTATACTAAAACACATTTCAAGAATGAAGAAAATATCATGCGCAAGCATAATTACGCACATCTCGAAACACATATTGCCGAACACAATAGTTTTGTGAAAGAGGTTGAATCGTTTTATGAAAAATATAAATCCGGCTCCGTTGCCGTTACAATTTCACTTATTAGTTTTCTTAAAGATTGGTTGGTTAAACATATACAAGGGAGTGATAAGAAGTTCGGACTATCAATCTTGAATTAATGCTATTTCCTTTCACGAAAAATGTTTAATAGTTTTTCGGCGGCTGTTGTCGGCGGTAATTCTGAACTCAATACTTGTTCTTGAATCAGCTTGTATTCCTTTTTGATTATATCATCATTAAAAAATGAATCTCGTAAACCATCTTCAACTAATCTCAAAACCCATTCTAATGATTGCTCTTTTCTTCGTTGAGTAAAAACACCTGATTCTTTTGTAAGTTTTTCAAAATCTTTAATCATCTTCCAAATTTCGGGGATACCTTTACCAGTTAATGCAGAACAAGTTAAAGCTTTTGTCTGCCAGCCTTTTGTAGCACGTTGAATATAATGAAGTGCATTTGCGTATTCTGATTTTGATAGTTTTGCTAATTGCTCATTTTTACCATCAGCTTTATTTATTAATACCGCATCAGTAAGTTCAATTACACCTTTTTTTATTCCTTGTAATTCGTCACCACCGCCGGGAATTAAAACCAGTAAAAAGAAATCAACCATTGAACGGACTGTTATTTCACTTTGTCCAACTCCCACGGTTTCAATTAAAATCACATCGTAACCTGCTGCTTCACAAAGTGTAATTGTCTCACGAGTTTTGCGGGCAACACCACCCAATGTTCCACCGGAAGGAGATGGACGGATAAAGCAGTTTTCTTCCTTTGCTAATTTTTCCATTCGTGTTTTATCACCGAGAATACTTCCCCTTGAAATACTGCTGGATGGATCAACAGTTAATACAGCAACTTTGTGTCCTAGCTTTAATAAATACATTCCAAGTGATTCAATTAAAGTGCTTTTTCCTGCGCCCGGAGTTCCGGTAATTCCGATTCTCAATGAATTGCCTGAATTGGGAAGAAGTTTTTGTAATAATTCTTGAGAAAGTTGATGATGTTTTGACGAGTTACTTTCAACTAAAGTGATAGCCCGGGCAAGTTTTATTCTGTCACCTTTCAGAACTCCTTCAACATATTCATCAATCGAAAGAAAGGTATTCTTTTTTGAATTCGTTGATTCGGATTTCTTATCGCTCGACTGAATTCCTTTAACAATTCTAACAGCAAATTCATCTCCGGCATTTTCGGGTGTCCATTCGGGTTTATATGTGTTGTCTTTTTTGCTCATAAGTGAAATTAGGCATGTCATTCTGAGCGAAGCGAAGAATCTCATTTTGTAATTAGTGGAGATTCTTCAGTCGTCAAAATGCGACTCCTTCAGAATGACAAGGATTTATTTTTTTAACTTCTTGTACTCCCTCTGTAATATACTATAAAATTTCACATCTATGTACTTGCCATCTTTAACAACGTCTTCTCTTAAGTGACCTTCCAACTTCATTCCGTTTTTTAACATTACTTTACCCGAAGCCGGATTAGTAATAAAGTGATGAGCGAAAATTTTATTCAATTTTAATTCCTCGAAACCATATTTCAAAATAACTGACAAAGCTTCACTAGCATAACCTTTATTCCAAAAGGGAACACCGATCCAAAGTCCAAACTCTGCTTTGTTGAACTTTGGTTGTAAAGTAAAACCAATTGCACCGACTAATTCATTATTATCATTTTTAGTGATTGCCCAAATAATACTTTTGTTTTCTTCGCATTCTTTTTGATGAGTAATAATCCATTCTTCCGCTGCGCCATCGGGATAGGGATGCGGAATATATAAAGTTGTCTCGGCAATTTTCTTATCACCGGCTAATTTTTGTACTTTTTTTACGTCATCCAATGTAAATGCACGCAAAGTAATACGCTCTGATTTTAATTTTGGTATTATTTTCATAATAAAAATGCCGAGCTAAACTCGGCATCAAATTTAATAATTTATGCTGATTTGATGTTAACTAAATCTCTTATTTATTTCATCCATGATTTTAATTCCCGCTTCAGGAATTTGTGTACCCGGACCGAAGATCAAAGCAGCTCCCGCTTCATACAAGAAATCATAATCTTGTGAAGGAATTACACCACCGACAATAACAATAATATCTTCACGACCGAGTTTTTTTAGTTCATCAATTAATTGTGGTACAAGAGTTTTATGTCCAGCTGCAAGTGAACTTACACCAATTGCGTGTACATCATTTTCAACTGCCTGCTTTGCCGTTTCTTCGGGAGTTTGGAAGAGGGGACCGACGTCAACATCAAATCCCATATCGGCGTAAGCAGTTGCAACAACCTTAGCACCACGGTCATGTCCGTCTTGACCCATTTTTGCAACCATAATTCTGGGACGACGACCTTCGTGCTCGGCAAATTCGTCAGTCATTTTTCTTACTTGTTCCACTGTTCCACCTTGTTCATCGCTGTATTCACTTCTGTAAACACCTGAAATAGTTCTTGTTGTTGCATGATATCTTCCGCTTACTTTTTCAATTGCATCTGAAATTTCTCCTAGTGTCGCTCTAACTCGAGCAGCTTTAACTGATAAATCTAATAAATTTCCGTCACCTGTGTCGGCACATTTTGTAATTGCTTCGAGCGCTGACTTTACATTTGCTTCATTTCGTTCGAATTTTATTTTTTGTAATCTTTTAATTTGAGACAATCTTACTGCAGTGTTATCGACTTCCAAAATTTCAATCGGATCTTCTTTATCTAATCTATATTTGTTGACACCTACAATTGTTTCTTTACCTGAGTCAATTCTCGCTTGTCTTCTCGCAGCAGCCTCTTCAATTCTCATTTTAGGAATACCGGCTTCAATTGCTTTTGTCATTCCACCGTAGGATTCAATTTCATGGATGTGTTCCCAGCCCTTTTTAAGTAGAGCATCTGTCAATGCTTCAACATAATAAGAGCCTGCCCACGGATCAATTACTTTTGTGATGTTTGTTTCATCTTGTAAATAAAGTTGGGTATTGCGAGCAATTCTCGCTGAGAAATCTGTGGGGAGTGCAATAGCTTCATCAAGTGAGTTTGTATGTAATGATTGTGTATGACCAAGTGCCGCAGCCATTGCTTCGATGCAAGTTCGGGCAACATTGTTGAATGGATCTTGTTCTGCTAAACTCCAACCTGAAGTTTGCGAATGTGTGCGCAATGACATTGATTTCGGATTTTTAGGATTGAATTGCTTAATTAGTTTTGCCCAAATTAATCTTGCAGCTCTCATCTTTGCAATTTCCATAAAGTAATTCATTCCTTGCGCCCAGAAAAACGATAAACGTGGAGCAAATTCATCTATATCCATTCCTGTTTTAACACCGGTTCTTACATACTCTAATCCATCTGCTAAAGTGTAAGCCATTTCCAAATCGGCTGTTGCGCCTGCTTCCTGCATATGGTAACCTGAAATTGAAATGCTATTATACTTCGGCATCTCTTTCGCTGAGTATTTGAAAATATCCGCAATAATTTTCATCGACATTTCAGGCGGATATATATATGTATTGCGAACCATGTATTCTTTTAAAATATCATTTTGAATTGTTCCGGTAAGTTCCTCGTGTTTGACACCTTGCTCTTCAGCTGCAACAATAAAGAATGCAAGAATTGGGAGAACCGCTCCGTTCATCGTCATCGATACGGACATTTTATCGAGCGGAATTTGATCGAATAAAATTTTCATGTCTTCAACAGAATCAATTGCAACACCGGCTTTACCTACATCACCGACAACACGTGGATGATCGGAATCATACCCACGGTGAGTTGCAAGATCGAAAGCGACTGAAAGTCCGCGTTGACCTTGTGCTAGATTTCTTCTGTAGAATGCGTTGCTCTCTTCTGCAGTTGAGAAACCGGCGTATTGGCGAACTGTCCAAGGACGCATTACATACATGGAAGCGTAAGGTCCTCGAAGAAACGGAGGGATACCCGACATGTAATCAATATGTTCACAATTAGTGATATCATCTTTTGTGTAAAGAGGTTTTACGTTGATCTTCTCCATTGTTTCCCAAATGAAATCATCAACTTCTTTACCAGTTTCGGTTTTAAATTTTTCTTTCCACTCATCGTAAGAAGTTTTTTTACTCTTCAAGTCTAATTTTAATTCTGCAAAATTAGGTTTCATTTTCAATCCTCTGCATTGCTTAGCGTCTTGGCGTCTTTGCGGTGAGTAAATGAAAAACAACCGCTAAGGCGCAGAGACGCAAAGTGTTTACTTAATTTTATTCAAAAGTTTATCTAATAACTCAAACGCATCGCAGCCGAGATAGATAAATTCATCCACACCCGATTTTTTATGTTCTTCAATTTGTTCTTTTGGATAGCCGGCTAGAACAACAGTTACTTCTTTTTTATTTTCTTTAATTCCTTTAACTATCTGTGGAACAAGCGCGGGATAAGTTTCATCAGTAGAACAGATAACAACAACATCAGTATTAGATTCATTTGCCGTTTTGACTGCTTCCTCTGTTGAATTAAAACCTTTTGGATATTCAATTTCAAATCCAGCTATTTCAAAAAATCCTTGTGAAAAATCTGCACGTCCTTTGTATTGCTTAAGTGGTCCCATTGTAGCAAGAAATACTTTTGGTCTGTTTCCTCGTTTGTCTTCTATTTCATCGGATTTATCTCGGAGTGATTCAAAAAACTCTGATGCTCTGCGCTTCTCAAGTTTTTGAATAATTATTCCTTCTCCGGCATTTGCTCTGCTTGCCTTAGAAATTTCACCGATTGTAGCGCCTTCTAAAATTGCTTGGGCACCTGTATCAATCGCATTCTCGGAAGATTCATCTACGAGTTTTTGTAGTTTTTCTAAAATGCTTGTGTGTTTGTTTGGATCACTCGAAGTTCTGAGTTTATGCAAATACTCCGAACGTTTTTTATGAATTGCTTTATAATCAGGTTCATTCTTTCTTTTAATTTCTTCTTTTAAGTTGGCGTACATGTTAGTACCGACAATTACAGATTTACGTTTTGAAATATCTTTCTTCCTTGTTTCCCAAATTTTTTCAATTTCGTCTTGAACATAGTTTTCTTCAAGTGCTTTTATAAGTCCACCTTTGTCATCAATCTTTTGGAATTCTTTCCATGCAGCTTTTGCGATTTCGTCTGTTAATTTTTCGACAAAGAATGAACCTCCTGCCGGATCAATCAAGTTTGTTAGGTGTGATTCTTCATCCAAAATTATTTGTGTGTTGCGTGCGATTCTTCTTGAGAACTGATCAGGCATCCCAAACAATTCATCGAATGTATTTGTATGAATCGAATCAATTCCGCCTACTACCGCAGAGAAAGCTTCGGTTGTAGTTCGAAGCATATTTACATACGGATCAAACTTTGTCTGAGTGAATAAACCAGTTCTAGCATGTATAGTCATCTTTCGATTTTCTTCATTAACGCCGAATGCTTCGGTAATTTTAGACCAAAGAATTTTAGCAGCTCTAAATTTTGCAACTTCCATAAAAAAGAAAGAGCCGACACCAAATGAAAATCTCATTTGTTTTGCAATTAGGTTTACATCCATGCCTTTATCGGAAAGGTTTTTCATGTATTCTGCTGCAGCGGCAAGTGTGTATGAGAGTTCTTGGACTGTGCTTGCACCCGCATTATGATAAACTAATCCGCTAACACCGATAGTTTTGAAGTTCGGTATTTTTTCATTTGCCCATTCGGTAGTAAGTTTCATTTCATCAATTAAAAAATCGAAGGAGACCGGAAGAGAACCATTCTCTACTAAATACGAAATCGGATCAGAAGTAATGCTTCCGTTGATGTGTTTTGCGTCATTTTTTTGTTCGTTAAGATAAGCTGCAAAGATTGAAATAAACGGTAAAGATGAAAAACCAGTGTTGATGTGAATTGGATATTTAGTGATATCAATTTCGCCCAATGATTTTCTAAAACTATTTAGAGCTGAAATAGAGACACCGTTTTTCCCAACTTGTCCAACTTTTGCATAGTCAGCGTCAAGTCCTAATTTTGTTGCTTCATCCAGAGGAAGTGAAATAGAATTTTGTCCGCATGCTAAATCATTTTTGAGTGCACTATTAAAATCCTCTGCCATTGGATATGGAATATCTTGACAAATTTCCCAACCATTTTTACTATAACCGGATGAAGATTTTCCTCGAAGAAAATTTCCATCTCCAGGTAATTCATTAATGAACTCCAAATTTTCTACGTCTTTACTTGTATAAATTGGTTGAAGATCAATTCCTTCGTAAGTTTTAGTCACCAACTTCTTTTCGAATGGAACACCTTTTAAATCTTTTTCAACAACTTCACGCCACTGTTTGTATGAAGGTGACTCAAAATCCTTTTTCAAGTTTAATTCTTTTGGAAGTTCCGGTTTCAGTTTTACTTCAGACATTATAAAGCTCCGTTATAAACTTTTCTTTTTGTTAATCTAATAAACTTATCAATAATCAGCGATAATATCTCATTTGCAGAAATAGAAGAAAAGAAAAAATCGAGCCAAATAAGTATTGGGTTTAAGTGAAATAGGGTTATTTTTCGCTAAAAACCTAACTTAAATTGAGAAATATTTCTCGTTTTTGAAAAAAGTAAATATGGTAATTAGTTGTGATACCTCTTGAATATTTAATCCGAAAATTTATTTCAATTTATCTTTTCCGACTATGTGCTATATTTCAGAGGATAAATAGGGATGGTTATGAAGATCATACTTACATTAATCATAGCAATTTCAGTTCTGTTTATCGGATGTACGGTTACTACAACAACGCCGAAATTGCAAAACGCTGAGCAATTTGGCGTGGTCAATAATAATACGATTAAGATCACTAATCATGAATCAGCTGGTGACTTTAGTGTTCGATTGAACGTGAGTAAAAACCGTGATAGAATCTTGAGCAGCAAAATTGAAGGACACACGATGGTGAATAAAAATGGGATTTATGAAGTCGAACCTGTTGAAGGCGAAGATTATTTCTTTGAAACCGCAGGGGTCAATACAGAAGAGTTCACCGGAAATAATCTACATTGGAATATTCCTGAATTTCAAACAAATTTTGAGGTTGAAGTCAATGTCACACCTAATTTTTCTTTATACGGTGGCACTACTTTCGCGGACATTGATCAAATTGATTTGAACAACTTTAATTTTGGACTTGGATTTTTTAGAGAAGAAAATAATTGGGCGGTTCGATTGGATATTGCTGGTGCATATTATGAGACTGAATCTCATATCGATTATGTTCGGCTTGAAGATAAACCATTTACCGGTGATGCTGAGCGTAAAGTATTTTTCTTCTATGAATCTCACAAAGAAAATTTTTTTGATCTGTCTTTGGGAGTAACAATAAACTCAAGAAATCCTGAATGGTTCGTAAACGGATTTATTAACTACACCTTCGGCCAACAAAGCTTTTTTGATATTGAACCTACCTCCGTTACTTTTTATGATTGGTTAAAGTCTACTGAAGGCAAGAGGTTTGAGTTGGATGAAACTTACCATTCTCTTTCGCTCGGTCTATATAAAGAGATTGAATCTTTGGGATATCTTGTCGGTGGAATAAGATTCAATAAGTATACTGATTCGGAAGGCAAACTATTCATTCCCAATTATTTTCTCCAATTTGATTTTCAACTCTTCTGATGCGTAAAAGAATCAACGGCATAATACTCTCCGGTGGAAGAAGTTCTCGAATGGGTCAAGATAAAGCTCTATTGAAAATCGGAGCACAAACAATCATTGAAATAATGATCGCCAAACTAAAACCATTCTGTAATGAGATTATAATCAGTGCAGACGAAACTGAAAAATATTCTCAATTTGGCTATAAAGTTGTACCTGATAAATTCAAAAACAGTGGACCTCTTGCTGGGATTTATTCTTCACTTATCGAATCAAATACAGAAAAGAATTTTATTATTTCTTGCGACTTGCCACTTGTATCTTCAGAAGTAATTGAAAAACTTATTAACTGTAATTCCACCAAAGAAATAATTCTTCCGGTTACGAATGGAAAGTATCATCAACTTTGCGGAGTTTATTCGAAGTCAGTTTTGGAAAAATCTGAATCTATTTTAAATACAGAAGAGGAGAAGAGAAGAGAGGGTGAGGGGGAGAATTGGAGAAAAGGAGAAGAGGAGAAATGGAGAAAGAAGAGAAATACTTCCGTTAAAAAATTACTCGAAGTTTCTCAAGTTGAGTTTGTTGATGTTACTTCAATCTCCGGCGAGAATGAATTTTTGAATATGAATACGGTTGAGGATTTTGAGTTGATTAAAAAGATGTTTTAATTATACTCTTCTTTCTTGATCGGTTAATCATAATGAAAGCGGCATTTCAAAATTCTGATTTCATCATCCGTTACTTGATAAATTAATCTGTGTTCACTTGTGATTCGCCTTGACCAGCAGCCGGTATATTTATGTTTAAGCGGTTCGGGTTTTCCAAGACTTGTGAATGAATTGCGAGAAATATCTTTTAAAAGTTCATTTATTCTTTTAAGAATTTTTTTATCAGTTTTCTGCCAGTATAAATAGTCGTCCCAAGATTCTTCCACAAACAGATATTTCATTCTTCAATCAGATCTTTTTCGAAATGTTTCCCTTCTTTGAACTTCTTAATAGCGGAATCTAATCTTTGTTCATTTAGTTTCGAGGCAAGTTCGTAAGATGTTGCATTTAGTGAATTGTATTCCTCCAGAGACATTATTACAACCCCGTTATCTTTCCCACGATTAATCAACAATGTTTCAAAATTATTGGTAACAACATCAAAGTATTTTTTTATGTCTTTTCTAAATTCTGAAATTGTAGTTGAGAGCATGATTCAACCTTACTTTTTTGTACAAGTATATGTACATAAATAGAATTTGTCAATGATATTTCTATTGCTTGAATCTTTTCCCCATTACGTACATCTTAACAGAATAAAAATATCCAGTTATGCTTTATACGGATAAAACGTCTTTTATTTCCCAAAATCAATGATTTTATAAAGAAAAATTTCCCAATTATAAAAATGAGATTTGTCTACCCTTAAAAAATTTTATAAAAACGCATAATTATAAATGGCAAGAAAGTTGACATCCACAAATATCAACATTTACAAATGAGAATTTCTCAATGAACTTAACTGAAATAAAAGATAAACCGATCTACCCGATCAGAACGGCAGCCGAACTTCTCGGTATTTCTGTTCACACTTTAAGAATGTATGAGCGTGAAGGATTAATCCTCCCACATAAAACAGAAGGAAACCAGCGTTCATATTCACAAGCGGATATCGATAGAATCGAATGTATTCGCAGAGCAATTAACGAAAGTAAAATTAGTATTAACGGAATCAAAACAATTTACTCGTTGATTCCCTGCTGGGAAGTAGTTAAATGCTCGGATGAGGACAGAAGAAATTGTAAAGCCTATTTGGGTCACACAGAACCTTGCTGGACGTACATTCACCCAAACACAACTTGCGAAAATAGAGACTGCCGAGAATGTGAAGTTTATACAGATCATTCAAGCTGTGGTGAAGTGAAAGAATTAATTCGAAAAATTTCGGGAAACTAACATGGAATTATCACGACGAAGATTTCTGCAGATTTCATCGGCTACTGTAACCGGACTTGCAGCGGTAACATCGCTAAGTACGATTACCAAGGGCGCCAAAAAGCTTGAAGAGAAAACCGGCAAACCGGTTAAAGGAATACAAAAAATCCCAACTTACTGCGATTTATGTTTTTGGAAATGCAGCGCTGTTTCTTATCTAAAAGATGGTGAGCTTTGGAAAATAGAAGGACATCCGAACGATCCATTAAGTAACGGTAGACTTTGTCCGAGAGGAACCGGAGGTGTCGGTGCTCATTACGATAAAGATAGATTGAAAACTCCGCTCATCCGTAAGAATGAACGTGGTGAAGAAAAATGGGTCAGCGTTACTTGGACTGAAGCACTTGATTACATAGCTGATAAAATGAAGAAAATAAAAAGCGAATACGGTCCCGAATCAATGGCATTATTCAGTCACGGTGTCGGCGGAACATTTTTAAAACATATGATAAAAGCTTACGGTTCACCAAACGAAACAGCTCCGTCATTTGCGCAATGCCGCGGACCAAGAGAAACCGGGTTTGAATTAACCTTCGGTGATATTGTCGGCTCACCCGAAAGAACAGATATCGAAAACACGAAGTGTATGGTTCTGATCGGTTCGCACCTTGGTGAAAATATGCACAACACACAAGTGCAGGAATTTGCTAAAGCAAACAAAAAAGGTGCAACATTTATTGTTGTTGATCCGAGATTTTCCGTTGCTGCAAGCAAAGCAAAATATTATCTACCGATTAAACCGGGAACCGATATTGCATTGCTGCTCGCTTGGATGAACGTTATTGTTAACGAAAATCTTTATGATAAAGAATACGTAGAAAACTATGGATTCGGTTTTGAACAGTTTGCTTATGAAATAAAAGATTACACACCTGAGTGGGCTTATCCCAAAACTGGAATTGATCCAAAAGTAATAAGGGAAACAGCTTATGAAATGGCTAAGCATAAACCGGCTACAATAATTCACCCCGGTAGAAGAACAACTTGGTATGGAGACGACAGTCAAAGAAGTCGTGCGATTGCATTGCTCAATGCACTTCTCGGAAGCTGGGGAAGAAAAGGCGGATTCTTTATGCCGACCAAATTAAGTATTCCTTCTTATCCTTATCCGGAATATCCAAATCCGGAAAGAGGAAGAGTTGATAACCCTGATGAAAGATTTCCATTCGCAAAAGGTGAGCTTTTGGCAAACGGAATTCGTGAAGCAACAATTACAGGAAATCCTTATCCTGTAAAAGGTTGGATAGTTTATGCAACCAATTTACTTCAGGCAATTCCGAACCAAAAAGAGACTATAAAAGCAATTCAAAATTTAGATTTAATGGTAGTTGTAGATGTTGTTCCAAGTGAGATTGCCGGTTGGGCTGATGTTGTGCTTCCTGAATCGGTTTACTTGGAAAGATATGATGAATTAAATATTTCTCCTTTCAAAGAAGGTTTTGTTTCGATTCGTCAGCCTGTAATTGAAGAACCTTCACATCAAAAACCGAATTGGTGGATTGCAAAAGAATTAGGAAAGCGTCTCGGTTTGCAAAAATATTTTCCGTGGAAAGATGTTGAAGAATATCTCGATACAAGGTTGAAAACAGTCGGACTTTCACTTGAGATATTAAAGAAGGAAGGAGTAATAAAAGCTCCCAAACAGCCAATTTATTTTGAAGAAGGAGTGCAGCCTAATTTTTGGACGCCATCGGGTAAAATTGAATTCTACTCGCTTCAATTAAAAGAAAAAGGATTTGATCCCGTACCGAAATTTACCGAACCGGAATCACCACCTCCCGGTTACTTCAGATTATTAATGGGAAGAGCTCCTGTTCACACTTTCGCTAAAACACAATCAAACCCAATATTGAAAGATATGATGGAAGAAAACTCGGTTTGGATAAACATTGATATAGCACAGCGTTATGGTCTTAAATCAGGCGATTATATAAAACTCAAAAACACCGATGGTGTAGTTTCGAACAAGGTAAAAGTAAAAGCAACAGAGAGAATTCGTCCCGATAGTGTTTATATGGTTCACGGATTCGGACAGCGTTCAAGAATGTTGAAAAGCACTTACTTAAAAGGTGCCAGCGATGCACAACTTACGACAAAGTACAAGCTCGATCCGCTGATGGGTGGCACTGCGATGAATGTCAATTTTGTAACTTTTGAGCGGGAGGCGTAAGATGGCAAGATTCGGAATGGCAATAGATACTAAACTTTGCGTCGGTTGTATGGATTGTGTTGTTGCCTGTAAAACAGAAAATAATGTTCCCGAAGGTTATAATAGAGATTGGATAACAGAAGAAGCATTAGGAAAATTTCCGAACATAAATCTGGAAATAAGAAGCGAGAGATGTAATCATTGTGAAGATGCACCATGCGTTTCAAGTTGTCCGACGGGCGCAAGTCATTATCACGATGTCGGCGGAGTTGTATTAGTTGAACATAACGAATGTATAGGATGTAAAGCCTGCGTTGCAAGTTGTCCTTATGATGCAAGATTTATTCATCCGGATGGTTACGCCGATAAATGTACTTTCTGTATTCACAGAGTTGAAGAAGGTAAAGATCCGGCATGTGTTTCGGTTTGCCCTACAAATTGTATGATCTTCGGTGATCTTGATGATCCTAACAGCGAAATAAGCAAACAACTTAATTCAAGAAAACATCATTCGCTGAAACCTGAAGCCGGTACAAATCCAAAAATATTCTATTTGACTTAAAGAGGTTTACGATGCACGAAATTTCAACAACTAGAAATAATCATTTAATCGATCCGACTCTAAGTGTTTGGGGATGGGAAATCCCGGTTTATCTTTTTTTAGGTGGAATGGTCGCCGGGATGATGATTATAACGGGATATTTTTTATTCAAACAAAGACAAACGGAAGAAACTTGTTCATGCCGTTATGTGCCTTGGGTCAGTTTAGTTCTTTTGAGTTTGGGAATGTTTGCTTTGTTTCTAGATCTAGAGCATAAGTTATTCACTTGGCGGTTATACACAACATTTCAAATTACTTCACCGATGTCTTGGGGAGCTTGGATTTTAATAATTGTTTACCCCGCGATACTCGTAACTATATTAATCACACCACCGAAATGGTTGATTGAAAAGTTTCCTGTCGTAGAAAAATATTCGAATTGGCTGAACGAAAGAAAAATATGGATTAAAAACATCGGTGTTGCAAATATGATTTTAGGAGCAATGCTCGGAATGTACACAGGTATTCTTTTAAGTTCACTCGGTGCGAGACCTTTGTGGAATACTTCAATATTGTGGTTACTATTCTTGGTTTCTGGACTTTCCGGTGCGGCGGCTTTTGTTCATATGGTTGCAAAAAATGTTTACGAAAGAGAATTGCTCGCAAAAGCCGATAACGGATTTTTGACTTTCGAATTATTTGTAATCGGATTAATGATTATTGGTTTGCTTACATCAACTCAAGTTCATCAAGATGCGGCGATGTTAATTCTAAACGGTCCATTTGCACCAACCTTTTGGGTGTTCGTTGTCGGTATCGGAATAATAATTCCGTTGATAATACAATTGATGGCGGTGAATCATAAAGTGAATCACACGCCGTGGGCACCGATAATGGTCATACTCGGTGGATTGATTTTAAGATTTGTAATCGTTGAAGCAGGACAGGTTAGTTCTTGGTTTTAACTTTTTATTAGTGTCATTCCCGCATGCTTCAAGCGGGAATCTAATTTAATATGAGATGCCCGATAGAGACATTCGGGCATGACTAAGAGATTTTAAGCAGATTTAAAAGGAAATATAAATGACAGCACTTACTCACATTTTATCGAAAGTTAAACTTCAGGTGACTGATAATGAACATACTTACAGTCACGTTGAAGCAAAACCTTATTCAAATCCATATTACGTCGGATTTGGGTTGGGGCTTGTTTTATTAGCAGCATTCGTTATTATGGGAAGGGGACTCGGAGCTTCCGGCGCGGTTTCATCGGTTGTAACCGTTGGAGTAAACGCAGTTGCTCCGGAACATGCACAGAGTAACGGTTACTTTTCATCTTATCTCGGCGACGGTTCTGTTAGCCCTCTAAAAGATTGGCTTGTATTCGAAGTTCTCGGAGTTATCTTCGGTGGATTTTTATCCGGTATGTTAGCCGGAAGAGTTAAAGGCGGAGTTGAAAAAGGACCGCGTGTTAAAACAAGAACTCGATTTATTTTCGCTTTTATCGGCGGTACATTAATGGGATTCGGAGCTAAGCTTGCAAGAGGATGCACAAGCGGACAAGCGCTTACCGGTGGAGCTTTACTCGGACTCGGGAGCTGGGCATTTATGCTTGCAGTTTTTGCCGGCGGATATGCAGTAGCTTATTTTATGAGGAGGCAATGGAGATGAATGCACCATTTTACAAATTCGACTTATTTGGTTTTGACGTTAGTTTAATAATTGCATTTGCAATCGGTATCGGTTTCGGGTTTGCTTTAGAACGCGGCGGATTCGGGAGTGCAAGAATTTTAGCTGCGCAATTTTACTTTACCAATATGCGCGTTCTTAAAGTTATGTTCACTGCAATTGTTACCGCAATGATCGGCGTTTTTTATTTGTCATACATTGGATACTTAGATTTATCCTTAGTTTTTATAAGTGATACATATATCATCCCTCAAGTTGTAGGCGGATTAATTCTCGGTATGGGATTTATAGTCGGCGGTTACTGTCCCGGTACTTCTTTTGTCGCATTTTCAACAGGCAAGAAGGATGCAATTGTTTTTATACTTGGAATTACTTTCGGCATATTTATTTTTGCTGAATTATTCCCATTAATCGAAGATTTTTATTACTCAACAAATATGGGAAGAGTAACTTTGCCCGACTACTTCGGACTTTCTTACGGGATGGTTGTATTTTTAGTAGTGTTGATGGCGCTTGGTGCTTTTGCCGCAGCAGAGTGGGGTGAAAGAGTTATGGCGAAAAAAGGAGAATCAAAATGAAAAATTACATTATGAATTTATCCGGTTCAAAAAAATTAGCAATAGTTGGTTTAATACTCGGTTTGGTTGCGGTACTTCTCGGTAATCCATACGATAATACTTATGCAAAAGTAAATGTGAAAGAGTTATCCGTCGAGGCAATTCGTGATAGCGAAATAATCAACGTTAAAGAACTTGCCGACTGGATAATTGAAGGAAGAGTAGATTACAGATTGGTGGACTTGCGCGATGAGGAAGCTTTCAAAGAATATTTTATTCCGACTGCAGTAAATATTCAGACTTC
>QZJX01000036.1 GCA_003599395.1 Ignavibacteriales bacterium
GAAACGAAAGTAAATGTAAAACTAAATCTTGACGGTTCAGGTAAATTTAAGATAAATACAGGTATCGGATTCTTTGATCATATGCTCGAACAGTTGAGCAAACATTCAAATATTGATATCATGCTTAATGTAAAGGGCGATTTGCAGGTAGATTATCATCATACAGTTGAGGATACCGGGATTACTTTAGGGGAATGTTTAGTCAAAGCACTGGGAGACAAAAAGGGAATAAAAAGATTTGGCTTTATGCTTCCGATGGATGATTCGATTGCAGAGACAACTTTGGATTTAAGCGGCAGACCTTACTTAAATTTCAAAACTAAGTTTACAAGAGATAAGGTTGGTGAGTTTCCAACAGAACTTGTAGAGGAATTTTTCAGAGGTTTAACTATAGGATTAAAGGCAAATATTTACATAAAAGCTTCGGGAAAGAATGATCATCATAAAATTGAAGCAATATTCAAGTCATTTGCAAAAACGCTTAATGAAGCAGTTCGATTTGAT
The DNA here is from genome assembly GCA_003599395.1 of Ignavibacteriales bacterium. GTDB lineage: Bacteria > Bacteroidota > Ignavibacteria > Ignavibacteriales > Melioribacteraceae > SURF-28. Next base: position 505 of record QZJX01000036.1, read on the forward strand.
GAAAGAAGCGAAAATAAATTACCTACTACGAAGGGAAGATTATGATAGCATTAATAGAATACGGAGCCGGTAATACAGCATCGGTATCAAATGCGTTAAAAGAGATTGGTGTTGAACACATAATCTCAAAAAATGAAAAAGATATAAGTGAAGCTGATAAGATAATTTTCCCGGGAGTTGGTGAAGCGTCCTCGGCTGTCAAAAAATTACACTTATTAAATCTGTTTTCTTTATTACGTGTCATCAAAAAGCCAATGCTAGGAATTTGCCTTGGCATGCACATTTTATGCGATCGTTCCGAAGAGGGTGACGTTGCCTGCCTTGGAGTCATAAACGGAGAAGCAAAAAAGTTTGATACGACAAAAGTTAAAGTCCCGCATATGGGATGGAACAATGTGAATATAAGTAAGGATAGTAAGTTATTTAACAATATTGATGATAAGTCTTATTTCTATTTTGCTCACTCATATTATATTCCTAAAAATGATTCTACAATAGCAACAACGGAACATCATTTAGAATTTTGTGCAGCTTTAGAAAAAGATAATTTTTATGGTGTTCAATTCCACCCGGAAAAATCGGGTGAAGCGGGACTTCAATTATTAAAAAACTTTGTCGAACTATGTTAGTTATACCAGCTATAGATATAATCGAAAACAAAGCTGTTAGATTAAGCAAAGGTGATTTCAATTCAGCAAAACAATACTCAGAAAATCCTTTAGAAGTTGTAAGACAATTTTATGATGCCGGCTTTAAGAGGATTCATATAGTCGATTTAGAAGCATCAAAAACCGGTTCATTTACTTGTTTGAATCTTTTAGAAAAAATAAAATCTAGTCTTGAAATTGAAGTTGAATTCGGCGGAGGAATTAGAAAATTAGATGATCTAAAACAGTTAGATAAAATTGGTATTGATTATTTTATCTTTGGTTCAATAACCATAAAAGATGAAGCGGTTGTTAAATCGATGATTGATTTATATGATAAAAGTAGATTCATTTTTGCAGCGGATGTATTAGAGGATAAAATCAAAGTTAGTGGTTGGACTGAATCTACCAAAATTTCTTTAAATGAATACATTCAAAAATGGAGTGAGCAAAATATTTTTAATTATTTATGTACAGACATCAACAAAGATGGAATGCTGAAGGGACCAAACACTAATCTGTATAAAAAGACGATAAGCAAGTTCCCAAATATTAACTTGATTGCCTCCGGGGGTATCAGTAGGATAGAAGATATTCACAACTTGCAGGAGCATCAGATAAAGTATGCCGTTGTTGGGAAAGCGTTTTATGAAGGAAGAATATCAATAGAGGAGTTAAGTAAATTTGCTTAGTAAAAGAATAATACCTTGTCTAGATGTGAAAGATGGCCGTGTTGTAAAGGGAACAAACTTTGTCAATCTTCGCGATGCCGGATCGGCAGTTGAACTAGCAGAAAGATATTACCATGAAGGTGCTGATGAACTTGTCTTTCTTGATATAACCGCTTCTTTTGATAAAAGAAAAATATTAATTGATCTTGTTAAAGATGTCGCCAAAGTTATACGTATTCCATTCACGGTCGGTGGCGGAATTACTGAGTTAAACGATATTGATATGCTCTTGAAAGCCGGAGCAGATAAAGTCTCGTTGAATACAGCAATTGTCAAAAATCCTCATTTAATAAATGATGCATCCAAACAATTCGGAAGTCAAGCCATTGTAGCGGCGATCGATATTAAAAAGATTGATGATGCTTATAAAGTTTTTATAAAAGGCGGAAGAGAAGAAACCGAACTTGAAGGTTATGCATGGTGTAAAGAAGTTTGCGAAAGGGGAGTAGGAGAGATATTACTTACATCAATGGATAAAGACGGAACAAAAAGCGGTTATGATTTAGAATTTTTATCAAAGCTTACTAAAATAGTTTCTACACCGGTAATTGCATCCGGCGGAGCAGGAACGAAAGAACATTTTCTCGAAGCTTTTAAAAATTCTAATGTTGACGCATGCTTAGCCGCAAGTTTATTTCATTACCAAGAATTAGAGATAAGTAATTTAAAAATGTATTTACGCGAAAAGGGAGTAGAGGTTAGGTTTTAATAGATACTTTGCGCCTTAGCGTCTTTGCGGTGAAGTAATGAAAAACAACCGCAAAGACTAGAAGATGCTGAGAAGGTTAAATAAAATTGGGAAGAGGATTTAATGATTGATATAAACAAAATTGATTTTGATAAAATGAACGGTCTTGTTCCGGCGGTCATTACAGATAATTTCACCGGACAAGTATTGATGCTTGGATTTATGAACAGAGAAGCAGTCCAAAAAACCATCAACGAAAAGAAAGTAACTTTTTACAGTCGCTCAAAAAAGAGATTATGGACGAAAGGTGAAACTTCCGGTAATTATTTGAATCTCGTTGATATTAAAAATGATTGCGATAATGATACATTGCTCATTAAAGCGAATCCGGAAGGTAATACTTGTCATTTAGATCAATATTCATGTTTTGGAATAGAAAAAGAAAATTATCTTTTTCTTAAGCACTTAGATGATCTTGTAAAGAAACGAAAAGATGAACTTCCCGAAAATTCTTACACCACTAAATTATTCAAGCAAGGTGAGAGTAGAATTATTCAGAAAGTCGGGGAAGAAGCAATTGAAACGGTTATCGCTGCAAAAAATAATGATCGTAATGAAATTATAAATGAAACAGCTGACTTACTTTTTCACTTACTTGTTATGTTGAATGAAAAAAAATCTCCTTAAATGAAGTGATAACAGAGTTAGAAAAAAGACATTCAACTAAATAGTATTGCTTCATTCCAGTTCAATAAATTTTCAAATTAAGCGATCCATTTTCTTGGATTAAATGAGTTTGCTGATTTCAGATTCAATCTCGTCATTCTGTAATTCTTTTACTCTAATAAAGTTTAGTTAGTTAAGAAATATTTTTGCGTTAAAATTATTCTTACTGAAATCCTTGGGAAAATTGCATATGGTGATAATTTTATTTGGTCCGTATCATTGCTAAAAACTTTTCAATTTGTCTTCGATGTCTGAGAATATGAACAATAGCATGTTCAAGCAGTTGTTCAAGATCGTATTCCTGTCCCCAGTTCGAATTAATTTTAATACTTGCCATCTCTTCAAAAGTAAATTCTATTTTGTTTATTAGAGTGTCGGTAGTATAATTCATCATATGATCAATTTCATCACAAGCTGAGGAAGGTGTACTTACTTCATAAATATCTTTACGTTCAGTTAAAGATTCTCCGAACTTCTTTCTAATATAGTTTGCATATGCATATCCCGATCTAACTACATGATTCATGATTGTCTGAATTGATTTACAGTCGGGATCAGTAGTTTCATTATCGACAATTTTGATGTAGTCGTGTTGGTCAATTTCTTTTATTAAATATTTTAGTTCATTAGCAGCTCGTTCATATTCGTCCATCAAAGCGCCGACGGGACCTTCTCTGAATATTCTTGTCATATTATAATTTAACCTATTTTAACTGAGTTAATTTTTTTAGAAAATAATATTATGAAAATAAATAAATAATTCATTTGATTAACTTTTGCAAGCGATTGAAAGATTTGTGATCAAGTCTAATGTTTCTGAATAAATATTATCATTTTCAGAAAGTGACTTCACAACAGCACTTCCAACAATAAATCCATCTGTATACTCTCTAAATTCTTTTATGTTCTGGGGAGAAGAAATTCCAAATCCTAGCATCATCTTATTTTTGGAAATGATATTATAAGTTCTCTCGAGATTATGTTTTACCTCATCACCGAAATTATTTTGCACGCCTGTTGTTCCTGTTACACTTACGCAGTAAATGAATCCCGTACTTAATTCATCTATTTTTTTAATTCTTTCTTCCGATGAAGTTGGAGTGGTTAGCATTATTATCTCAAAATCTTTGAATTTATTTGTGAAAAAATCTTCATATTCTTCAAGAGGAATATCGGGAATTATTAATCCATCTACTTTTGCTTCCTTTGCATCACGAATAAATTTATCAACTCCATATCGCATAATTGGGTTAGCATAACCCATAAGTATTATAGGTTTTTCAACTCTTTCTTTTATATTCGCGGTCATTTCAAGAACGGAGCTGAGTGAAACACCATTCAACAAAGCTGCTTCCGAAGATTTTTGAATCGCAGGTCCATCTGCTAGCGGATCGCTGAATGGAATTCCAAGTTCGATTAAATTCGCTCCGGCTTCGTAAACTTTGCATACCAAATCAACGAAAGAATCGACTTTGGGATAACCGGCTGTTAAATAAATTGATAATGCTTTTTGATTATTATCATTAATTTTTTCAATAGTTTCTCTTATCATATTTCTTCACCGATATTTTTCATAATAGTATTAATATCTTTATCACCGCGTCCGCTAATATTTATCACAACAATGTCATCTTTTTTTGTCTTCGGCATCAATTCATTCAAATAAGCGACTGCGTGAGCCGTTTCAAGAGCGGGAAGTATTCCCTCAGTTTTTGTCAGCAGTTTAATTCCTTCAAGAGCTTCATCATCCGTAACGGAGTAGTACTCTGCACGTTTAATATCTTTTAGTAATGCGTGTTCCGGACCGACACCGGGATAATCTAATCCGGCTGAAATAGAATGAACTTCGGAAATCTGTCCGTTATCATCCTGCAGAAGATAAGTATGCATCCCTTGGAAAATTCCTTGAGAGCCAACAGTTAAAGTGGCACAGTGTTTACCCGAATCAATTCCATAACCTTCGGCTTCAACGCCGATTAATTTAACCGATTCATCATTTACAAAAGGATAAAATATTCCGATCGCATTCGAACCGCCGCCGACACAAGCGAGAATGTGAGTCGGTAATCTATTTTCTTTTTCTTGCAACTGCTGTTTTGTTTCTTCACCGATAACCGATTGAAAATCTCTAACAATCATCGGATAAGGATGGGGACCGACAACTGAACCTATGATGTAATGAGTATCATGCACGTTGGTCACCCAATCACGAATGGCTTCATTTGTTGCATCTTTCAAAGTTCTGCTTCCCGATTTAACTGTTCTAACTTCAGCACCAAGCAGTTTCATCCTAAACACATTTAAACTTTGGCGTTCAACATCAACTTCGCCCATATATACGATACACTTCAATCCGAACTTTGCACAGACAGTAGCAGTTGCAACGCCGTGTTGACCGGCACCGGTTTCCGCAATGATTCTTTTCTTGCCTAACTTCTTTGCTAAAAGAATTTGTCCTATAGCATTATTTAATTTATGAGCTCCGGTATGGCAAAGATCTTCACGCTTCAAATAAATTTTACCTTTACCGAAATGTTCGGTTAATCTTTTTGCATACGTGAGTGGGGTAGGTCGACCGTTATAATCTCTCTGAATTTCACTTAACTCTTTTAAAAAGTTATTATCTGTTCGCAACTCATGATACATGGTTTCCAATTCATAAAGAGCCGTCATTAAAGTTTCCGGAACGAACTTACCGCCGTAAATTCCGTATTTACCTTTTTCATTTGGAAAAGCATATTTAGATTTTTGTTCATTCATTATGCTAGCTCCTTTCCGACTATAGGAGCGAGTTCTTTTATTTTTTCTAATAATGTTTTAAATCTTTTCGGATCGAGTGATTGGTAGCCATCGGATAATGCCTCATCCGGACGTTGATGTACTTCGATCATTAGTCCGTCAGCACCGGCGGCAATTGAAGCCAAAGCCATCGGCGGAATTTTATCCCACATCCCCACACCGTGGGAAGGATCAACAAAAACGGGCAAGTGACTTTCTTTTTTAAGCACGGGAACAGCATTTAAATCAAGTGTGTTTCGTGTAGCTGTTTCAAAAGTTCTGATACCTCGTTCACATAATATGATATTATAATTATCTTGTGAGATGATGTACTCGGCACTCAACAGCAAATCTTCAACCGTGGCAGACATACCGCGCTTGAGCAGAATCGGTTTTTGTGTCTTGCCGGCTTCTTCGAGCAATGTAAAGTTCTGCATATTACGTGCGCCAAGTTGAATTATATCAGCAACTTCTGCAACTGCATCAACCGTATGTTGATTTAAAAGTTCCGTGACAATCTTTAAATCAAATTCCTTTTTGACCTCTTCGAGATATTTTAATCCCTCTTCCTTCAATCCTTGAAATGAATACGGACTTGAACGGGGCTTATAAGCACCGGCTCGTAAAAAATTCACACCCATATTTTTCAAGATTTCTGCTATTTCAAAAATCTGATCGCGTGATTCTACTGAACAAGGTCCGGCGATGATTTGCAGTTTGTTTCCACCGATGGACTGATCACCGAAATCAATAATTGTATCTTCGCTTTTCATCATTCGCGAGACGAGTTTATATTTCTTTGTTACTCTTACAACGTCTTCAACTGAAGGCATCAAACTGAAATCCTCTTGTTTTAATTTATGAGTTGGGCCTGTAATTCCGATTGCGAGTTTCGAAGCACCGGGGATTTCGTGCGGCGTGCAATCCAATTGCTTAATTTTCTGTTTTACTTTTTCTATGTCCTCACGCGGTGCATTCAAATCCATTACTATCAACATTGATGATTCCTTAGTTTATTGATGACTAATTCTTTATGGAATACAGATGACACAGAAAAAACTGATTCTCGCAGATTTTTATCTGTCTAAACCCATAGTTTCTGCGTCATCTGCGTTCTATTCTTTTAGCATATCTAATTTTTTAAAGAATGATTTAACTTTTGCGTGATCTTTTATTCCCGGTGCTTTTTCAAGAGATGAAGAAAGATCAACCGCCTGCGGTTTAATTCTGTTAAAAATATCGTCGATATTGTTTTCGGAAACTCCGCCGGCTAAAATGATTTTGTCCCGATAAATTTCCGGAATGAGTTCCCAATCAAATTGTTTTCCCGTTCCGCCGTATTCTCCGTTATCTTTTGAGTCAAGTAGAATTGTATAGTTTGAATATTTTTTAAGGTTCTCATTCAATTTCTCATCAACTCGAATTGCTTTAATAACGGGGTGATTTATTTTTTCACAGTAATCCAAACTTTCATCACCATGTAATTGAACAGCATTTAAACCGATATTTTTCGAAGTGGAATTAACGTTTTCAAAATTTTCATTTACGAATACACCAACTTTTGAAACAAAGAAGGAAAGATTATCTATTATCTTTTTAGCATTATCCGGTTCGATGTATCGTTTACTTTTTTTATAGAAGATAAAGCCAAGTGCATCCGCGCCGCAGTCAATGCAAAGTTTTGCATCGTCTATATTTGTTATTCCGCATACCTTAACTTTCACGATTGCACCAATCTTTAAATTTTCTTAGTTCATCTGAAATATTTTCCGCTCGCATAAAATGTTCGCCGACTAAGAGAGCATCGATTTTCTCATTCTTAACTTTGTCGACAGAAGTTTTATCACTAAATCCGCTTTCCGCGACAACACAAACATTTCTCGGAATTTGTTTGCATATGTCGATTGAATTATTGATGTCAACTTCAAAAGTTTTGAGATTACGATTATTTATTCCAACTATATTATGAATCTCGAAATCAACTTTATTTAATTGTTCTTCCGAGTGAAGTTCAAGAAGCACTTCTAAATTTAATTCGTTTGCAGCGTGTGTTAATTCTCTTACTTGTTCTTCGGATAAAATTTCACAAATTAAAAGAATAACATCTGCCCCGTTTGCTTTTGCTTCGTACACTTGATATTCATCAATTATAAAATCTTTACGGAGAAGGGGAGCAGATTTGATTTTTGCAATGCTGTTTAAGTATTCTATCGAACCTTTGAAAAAGTTATTATCTGTTAAAACAGAGATTCCGGAAACTTCGTTTTCAAAATAAATTTTTGCAATATCTGTGTGATTAAAATTTTCTCTAATAATTCCTTTTGACGGAGATGCTTTTTTTATTTCTGCAATGATTGAAAGGTTTTTGTCGGAAGAAATTCTTTTATGCAAACTCATTGGTTCACTTTCAAAAAATTGAAAATCCGAAAAACGAGACAGCGTAAATTCCTTCCGAAGTTTTTTTACTTCTTCTTTTTTTACTTCGACTATTTCATCAAGAATTGTCATTTGTGCTTCTCACCGAATTCTTTTAACTCATTTAACTTATTTAAAGTAGCCCCGGATTTTATCGACTCTTCAGCAATATTTTTACATTCTGATAAATCATCTGATATGCCGGAAGTTTTTAATGCCATTGCAGCATTTGCAGCGACAACCTCATATGCTGCCCCGTTAGTTTCACCAGAAAAAACTTTATATATTATTTCTGCATTCTCTTTAGCCGAACCTCCTTGAAGCTGTTCGAGAGTTGCTTTCGGGTAACCGAAGTTTTCGTTCGTCAATGAATAGAAATACATTGAATGGTCACGATTAACTTCGTAAACTTTTGTTATGTCGGTAAGTGTAATTTCATCATATTGATTGCTTGTGCAGAGAAATGCAACTTTTTCCATTTCCAATAATCTGATAGCATCGGTCATTAATCGGGCAACATCATCATTGAATGTTCCGATTAACTGGCGCTTAACTCCGGCTGGATTTGTAAGCGGACCGAGTATATTAAAAATTGAGCGGAACTCTAATTCTTTTCTTATCGGTGCAACATGTTTCATTGCGGGATGATATAGAGGTGCAAACAAGAATGCAATTCCGATTTCGTTCAAAGCTTTTTCGGAAAGTTCAGGATTCAACTGCACATCAACACCGAGTTCGTGAAGTACATCCGAACTACCGCTTTTACTTGAAATAGAACGGTTGCCGTGTTTTGCAACACTTACTCCTGCACCGGCAACAACAAATGAAACGGCGGTTGAAATATTAAACGTTCCAGAGCCGTCTCCGCCTGTACCGCATACGTCGATTACTCTTTCGTTTTCACATTTAATCTTAATCACTTTTTCGCGCATTGCCTTTACGAAGCCTGCAACTTCTTCAGAAGTTTCACCTTTTATTTTAAGTGCAGTTAAAAGAGAAGCAATTTTTGAATTGTTTTCATTGCCGCTCATTATAGAATACATAACTTCGTAAGCTTCATCGAATGTTAAGTTATGTCCTTCAATTACTTTTTCTAATTCTGCTTTCATAGTTCCAACCAATTTTTAATTAGATTATTACCTTGTGGAGTTAAAACCGATTCTGGATGAAATTGAATTCCTTCTATCGGGTATTCTTTATGTCGAATTCCCATTATTACATTATCACTTGTATGGGACGTTATTATTATATCATCTGATAGTGAATGATTTTTTATTGCGAGTGAATGATAACGTCCAGCTTCAAAATTTTGCGGAATGTTCTTATAAATACTTTGATTATCGTGAATAATTGTTGATGTTTTGCCGTGCATTAAAGTAGGTGCGTTTGTTACTATCCCGCCGAATGTTATTCCAATTGCTTGATGACCGAGACAAACACCGAGTATTGGAATTTCTTTTCCCAATTCTTTTATTACATCGAGAGAAATTTTGGAGTCTTCCGGTTTACCGGGACCGGGGGAGATTACAATTTTATCAACATCCATTTTGCGAATCTCACTAACCGTTGTTTTGTCGTTTCTTTTTACGATAATATCGTTCGTAAAACTTCCGATAAGTTGAACGAGATTAAACGTAAACGAATCATAATTATCTATTACTAATATCTTCATCCAAGTCCTCTGCAAACTTTAACGCTTTCTTTAATGCGGCTGATTTATTTTGAATTTCATAGAATTCATTTTCAGGAATACTGTCGGCTACAATTCCAGCTCCGGCCTGCCAATAAATTATCGAACCTTTTGAAAAGAGTGTACGTATTGCAATGCACAAATCTAGATTGCCGTTAAAGTCAATGTAACCGACTGCACCGGCATAAACATTACGAATTAAATTTTCGTATTCATTTATTAATTGCATTGCTCTTATTTTTGGTGCACCGGTAACTGTTCCGGCGGGAAAGCTTGCTTTGAGTGCATCGATACAGTCTTTATCTTTTTGCAATTTACCCGCAACTCTTGAAACGATATGCATAACGTGAGAGAATCTGTTTACTTTCATATTTTCTGTAATATTTATTGAACCGTAATCACATACTCTGCCGAGATCGTTTCTTGCTAAATCGACAAGCATTGTATGTTCTGCAATTTCTTTTGGATCGGAAAGTAAATCTTTTTCTAATTCGATATCTTCTTCTAAAGTTTTTCCTCGTTTGCGTGTACCGGCGATTGGCAATATTTCAGCGGTTCTATTTTTTACTTTTAACAAATCTTCCGGCGAAGTCCCGATTACGACTTTCGATTCCGGAAATTCCATATAATACATATAAGGCGAAGGGTTGATGATTCTAAGTGCACGGTAAACATTCAGTAAGTCGCCTTCGAATTCTGTGTTGAATCTCTTTGATAAAACTATTTGAAATACATCGCCATTGTATATGTTTTCTTTTGCTTTTGTAACAAATTTTTCGAAATCTGATTTGTCTTCTTCAAAGTTCGGTTCATTTATGATTTTGAATGATTCGGAATATTCAACTGTTTTTAATAATTGTTTATGAAGAAGATCAATTTCTTGATTAGCTTCTTTAAATAATTGTTCGATATTGGAATCATCTTCAACAAATACATTGCTGATTAGAATTATCTGATGTTTATAATGATCGAATGTCACAATGTTTTTATAAATTCCGAATATTGAATCTGGGGAATCGTAATCTTTTTCACCGGTGAAATTCAGAACGTCTTCAATTAATGCAATGTTTTCATAACCAAAATAACCAACAATACCACCACTGAAATCGGGCAAATCATCAATCTTGGCGCAATTATATTTTTTGATCAAAGATTGTAAATAATCGAGAATGTTTTCTTTACGCGATTCGATTTTATTTTCGGTTGTAATAGTTAATTCATTCCCTACGTTTGAAATTATTTGATGTGGATTCTTTCCAATGAAAGAATAACGCGCAAGTCTACCGATACCTTCAACAGATTCAAGAAGAAATGATGATTCACTTAACGTACGCAGTTTTATATAAGCTAATACCGGTGTAAGTAAATCAGCAGTGATTCTTTTGTAAACCGGAATTACATTATGTTTTTGTGCCAGTATTTTAAATTCTTCAATTGTCATTTAATATCCATATAACAAAAAACCCTTCCCAGTGCTGGACTGAGAAGGGTTCTTAAAATTTTTATTTGCTCAGTTTTACACAGGAGTCCCGCATGTTTTATTAAACCAAAACCAAGCCCATGTAAAACCGAAATATGTATTTTTGTTCTTCATCATGTTGACTGCAAAGATAGAGAATTAATCTCTTTTTTGTCAAGGACTAATTTTCCCGAATTAAATAAAATGTTTGATGTGGTTAAAGCTCTTGTTCTAGCTTGTCTATTTAGCCGTCCACTGAAGTGGACGGCAATAAAAATCAAAATCTCTCTTCATTATTGCCGTCGCTTTTAAGCGACGGACAACTAAAACCACAAAAACATTTGGGCTTTAGCCCCATATTCAAAACCTAAATCTCAAACCACTTCTCAATTACTTTGTGCTGATTGTTACCTGAGATATGATAGTACTCATTTGTTTTGGGAGAATAAGTATAATCCTGTTCCCACGTATTAACATTATCGATTATCTCTTTAATTGCATTTAAGATGAAGTGCAATTCATCGTTTGTCATAGTTGGATGAAGTGATAAACGAACCCAACCTGGTTTTTCTGAAAGATCACCATGGTTAATTTTGTCGGTGATTCTTTTTGAACGTGTTGGATCAACGTGAAGTAAATAGTGACCATAAGTTCCGGCACAAGAACATCCACCGCGAACTTGTATACCGAATCTGTCATTAAGAAGTTTTACCATGAGATTGTAGTGAATATCTTCAACATAAAAAGAAATAACACCAAGTCTGTTTTCAAATTCCGGGGCAAGGATATGGACACTCGGTAAATTATGAAATTCTTCGAATGCAATTTTTAGTAACTCATGTTCACGTTCGAGAATATTTTTAGTACCCATTTCTTCTTTCAGTTTAATTGCTAAAGCTGTTTTGATAGTTTGAAGAAAACCGGGAGTACCGCCATCTTCGCGTAATTCAATATCATTTACATATTTATGTTCACCCCAAGGATTAGTCCAATCTACCGTTCCACCTCCTGGATGATCCGGAATTTTTCTTTTGTAAAGAGATGAGTTGAATACAAGAACTCCGCTAGTTCCTGGTCCGCCTAAGAATTTATGAGGTGAAAAGAAAATTGCATCAAGTTTTTCTTCGGGATCTTCAGGATGCATATTCATATCAACGTAAGGAGCTGCAGCAGCGAAATCAATAAAACATAATCCACCATGTTGGTGCATTTTCTTTGCCATCTTGTGGTAATTGGTTTGCACACCGGTAACATTTGATGCGGCAGTAAACGAACCTATTTTTAGTTTTCTATCTTTATAAACTTCTAATTGTTCTTCAAGATGTTTTAAGTCAATATAACTTCTATCATCCGGCTCAATAATTACAACGTCACATATAGTTTCCAGCCAAGAAGTATGATTGGAATGATGTTCCATGTGTGTAATGAAAACAACGGGTTTGTCTTCCTTTGGAAAGTTTAAGTAAGCTTCAAGCTGTTCACAAACCCGCAAACCCAAAATTCTTTGAAGCTTGTTCACCATACCGGTCATACCGGTACCTTGAGTAATTATTACGTCATCATCTGCGGCGTTGACATGCTTTTTTATAATTTCTTTTGCATGATGATAAGCTAATGTCATGGAAGTTCCGGTATAACTCGACTCGGAATGTGTGTTTCCTACATTAGGGTAAAATTCGTTAATAAGTTTTTCTTCAATCGGTTTATATAATCTTCCGCTTGCAATCCAATCTGCGTAGATTAGTTTTTGTTTACCGTAAGTTGAGGTAAACTCTTGATCTATTCCAATTATGTTTGATCTAAACTTCTGAAAGTAATCTTTAAAATCAGTCATTAAAAAACCAGTTTAATTTGCTGTAAATATAAAGAATGATTTTAATTTATTCGAAATATAGTAAAATTAAATAACTGGAATCTTTGAGCAGTAGAATCTGTTCAAAAAAAAAAGATATAAACTCCAATAAACAATTATCATAAATTCGTTATAGATAATAATTAATAATCATTTTATCTTTAAACTGTAGAATCAAAAGTAATAATAAAAAAAATGGGTTGTTATATGAGAAAAAATCAATTAGGAAACATCATATTTACATTATCAATTTTAAGTTTTTTAATTAGCTGTAATGATAGCATGAATGAAAGTATGGGAACGGAGAATTTAATTTCCGAAGTCGAAAATGAAAGTTTAGAAAATAGTGAAAAACGGACTAATGAAGTAGTCTCGAAAGTACCGGTTGATCCGAGGGGTATTGAAGTCGGGTGGCAAATACTTTATGAATATGAGTTTGATCACTATGTTGCTAAAAGTGAGTTTGGTATCTGGCCAACAGAATATAGACAATATGCTGGTAGTTCGGGAGATCCAGATAGAATAGCAAAATTAAATGAGCTTCATTCGAAGTGGGGTTTCAATTATATAGCAGCTTATATTGGTGTACTACCAAATATTACTGCAATAGAAGCTGCAGGTTTTCCAAAAGAAACAAACTATATGGCAATAGTTGAGGCAAATCAAGCCGGGAGAGATGCAGTTGCAAATGTTTATAATGGGCTTTCTCCGAATGACTATTTCTGGGCGTATTATACTGATGAGCCTTACAGTAATACTGACCATCCTCCGTATACACAATCCTTTTTAAAATCCTTCAGAGATTATGTTGTTCAACTTCGACCAATTTCCTTTTTTGGCTTTGGCGAAGTGTCCGTAAACGAAGCTAATCGATATACACATGATCCATATTATTGGTACGGAGTTTATCATCCTAATTATCATGTCGTAACCGTAAATTTTATTTCATGTACAAGATATTGGGATTATTTCAAACGAAATGATCAAAGACCTTTGTGGACTGAGCTGAAGAATAAATATGAGAGTACTTTTTCCAGAACATGGATTTCAGCGAATTTGGATGGTAGCGAATTTTCAACCCTATTAGGTTATTGTAAGAATAATAATATTGCTCCTTGGTTATTTCAGGCTTTAGACGCTAACGACTTAACGGATGGGATGATATCACAGTATTGTGATGCCGCAAGGAACGCAGGTTTCCTTGATCGCTATGATAAAAAATATAAAGTTTGGTACAAATGTACACTCACTCATAGTCATGATCCCGCAAAACCTTACTTATGCAATTGGGTTGAAGATCGAAGAGTGCTTGAGGGAATTTATTTTATGCCTAATAATCCACAATAAAACGAGATAGTAAACATGAAAAATATAATTATTTTATATATCCTAGTTTCATCTTTAATTTCAGCACAAAGTCTTAAACTCGGCTTCCGACTTGAACCAAGTATTATTCTCACTGAAGATTATAATGAAAGTGGATTACAATTTACACCATATGGCTTAGCAATAACTTCTATCTATTCACCCTTAAAAGATTTTGAATTGGAGGTAAGAGGTGGGTATTTTTTAGGTGGGGAAGATTTTACAGGTTTTGAATATGGGGCTTTTATAAATTATCGATTATTTAATGGTGATTTTCTACTCTCTGCTGGTTTATTAAACCATTTAAACAGTGCTTCCGGTCATAATACTAGTGTCTCATATGCCAAAGACCTACTTTTTACAGGGTTGGGTCTAAAATATTTAGTGGATTCTAAGCTAAGCGTAGACATGATGTATTTTTGGGCAAGTGACAAAGTTTATGGTTATAGCTGGATTACTGATCATTCCGGCTTTAGTAGAATTATTGATAAAAGAATTAACGGTCTTCTTAAAATAGGGATTAGTCTAGCATTCAACATTATAAAAAACTAAAACCATAAAAACTTGGGTGAGCCCCTCAATAATTCAGCTTGTGCAAAATAAAATAATGTTGCACCTTGGTTTTTCCAAGCTTTAGATGTACATGATTTAACAGATGGTATGATCCCACAATACTGCGATGCCGCTAGTAATGCTGGTTTTTTAGACCGATATGATAAAAGATATAAAGTTTGGTATAAATGTTCCTTGACGCATATTCACGATCCACAAAAACCCTACCTTTGTAATTGGATTGAAGACAGAAGAGTGTTTGAGGGAATCTATTTTATACCAAATAATCCATTGTAAAACGGAGGGAAAATGAAGAGATTATTTTTTTTACTTTTATTCTTAAGTCCATTTATTTTAGCTCAAGGTATCAAGTTAGGCGTCCGATTAGAACCAGGTTATATTTATGCAAAGGATGGGAATCAATCGGATGATTTTGTGGCAGTATTTAATTTTTCAACAACCATTATTGTCGAACCAACTGATGCAATAGGTTTAGAGATACAACCTGGGATACTGATTGGAACTGATCAATTTACAGGAATAGAAATAGGTTCAATACTAAGATATAATATTCCGAATTCAGATATTTCTGCATTATTTGGGATGAATCATCACTTTAATGCTTCCATTTCATGTAGTAATTTTGGGGGGAGCCAATCAGGGTATTTTCCTTTTTATGGAGTAGGGATTGGATATACCATAAATCCAAATTTAAGATTTGATTTAAGTTACTTTGTTACATCTAGGAAGGAATATTCGGGTTACGATGTAATCGATTATATTACAGGAGAAAGAACACATTTTGATAGAACTATCGAAGGGATTGTTCGTCTTGGACTAAATATGGCGTTCGAAATAGTTTCTTTCAAATAAATTAAAAATACGGAAAAATTGATTTGAGAATTCTGAAAAATTTTTTTACAGTGTTAATTCTTTGCCTACCACTTTCTGCTCAGGGTGTTAACTTAGGCTTCCGTCTTGAGCCTATTTATGTATTTGCCGAAGATGATGGGACATCAGATAATTTCTTTTCTCCTTATAGTTTAAAGATGTCTGTAATAGTGGAGCCGATCAATTCTATTGGACTAGAGATAAGACCTGGGTTTTTAATTGCTGGAGAAGAATTCGTGGGATTTGAAGTTGGCACTTTCGCAAATTATAAAATTCCAAAGTCAAGTTTCTCAATCTTAGTTGGGATCAATCATTTTTATAAAACCCAAACTGGTGGAAATAATAGAGGCAGTGAAGGTGGGTATTTTCCTTTTTATGGAATCGGAATTGGATTTAACCAAAATGAAAACATTAGAATTGATCTAAGTTATTTCATTACCTCACGCAAAGAGTATGCAAGTTACAGATATTATGATTATTCTTCTTTGAAAGTGTTACACTACAAAAAAACTTTAACTGGTGTACTTAGAATAGGTTTAAATATCGCGTTTAATATTATACAATTCTGACCAATTCAGGTAACCCCACTCAATACACATTCTGATTTAATAGTAATATTTAACATTACTTTAAATTCATCTATCAATTTATTCTAAAATTTTGTATTTATATACACAGTTGTGTAAAAAGTAATCTGGGAAAATTATGAAAAGGCAAGCAGAAATTAATTTTAGAATCAATCTTGATGACGATAAAATGCCTTCACAAATTCAATGGGATGCAACTGATGCCGAGAATCCCGGAACAAAGTATTGTGAAGCGATGTTAATTTCTCTTTGGGATAGCCAAGTTAAAAACACATTAGGTATCGATCTGTGGACAAAAAACATGCTTATCGATGATATGAACATATTTATTTACCAAAGTATAAAGAAACTCGCTGATACATATTCAAACGCGACTAATGATCCGGAGGTTGCTGATATTATCTATAAATGTGCGTCGGATGTAGCTAACAAATTGAAACTTTTGAACAAATAAGGAGGATATATGCACAATCACGAAAATGACAAGTTCGGTTATTTTGCAAGCGGAATTTTATTAGGTGCAGTTATTGGTTCAGTTGTTGGGTTGCTTTTTGCACCGGATAGCGGTAAAAGAACTCGTAAAAAAATACAACGAAAATCGGACGAACTAATGGACGATGTTGTTGATTATGCAAAATACAGCAGAGATAAAGCAGAGGAGATTTTAGAAGAAGGGAAAAAACGAGTTGAAGAATTAATGGATGAAGCGAAGGCAACTTTGAAAAAGAAATAAAACAAAAAACCCCGACGAAAGTCGGGGTCGTTGATTATCCTAAATAAGCTTTGAGAGCTTTACTTCGAGATGCATGACGCAATCGTTGTAAAGCTTTTTCTTTAATCTGACGAACTCTTTCACGAGTTAAATTTAATCTTTCACCAATTTCTTCTAGAGTTGCGGGATGTTCGGAGTTCAAACCGAAATATAATTTTACAACTTCGGCTTCTCTATCAGTTAAAGTAGAAAGTGCACGTTCAATATCGTTTTTTAATGATTCATCGTTAAGTGCGTGATCGGGTTTTGGTTGTTCTTTATTTTCAAGAACATCTAACAAACTGTTTTTACCATCATCACTTTGAGAGAAGGGTGCATCCATTGAAATGTGTCGGCCTGCCATTTGCATAGCTGCTGCAACTTCTTCAACATCCATATCAAGTTCTTTAGCAATTTCTTCGGGGCTAGCATTTCTTTCGTAATCTTGTTCAAGCTTGCTTGCGGTTTTACCGACTTTAGTTAAAGCACCAACACGATTTAAAGGAAGACGAACAATTCTAGATTGTTCGGCGATTGCCTGCATAATCGATTGACGAATCCACCAAACGGCATAAGAGATAAATTTGAATCCACGAGTTTCATCGAATCTTTTACCTGCTTTAATCAAACCAAGATTTCCTTCGTTAATTAAATCAACCAATGGAAGACCTTGATTCTGATATTGTTTGGCGACACTAACAACGAATCTTAAATTTGCTTTAACTAATTTTTCCAGTGCGGCTTCGTCGCCTTTTTTTATTTTTATCGCAAGTTCAATTTCTTCGTCAGGATGAAGGAGATCAACCTTACCAATTTCTTGCAAATACTGATCTAATGATTTACTTTCTCGGTTCGTGAATTGCTTAGTAATTTTCAAGCTTCACCTCTCCAATTTAATGAGTTAGTGAAAATGTTATTTCTTTGTTCGTAGTTTGTGTGAAACAATTCGATTTTATCTTTGTTCCGATTATTTTTGAAGGTTATTTCTGCGGAACTTCAAAATTTACAAACACTAAATATATGTAAAAATTTTCTTAAAATGAAACAGAAAATTTTGTAAATTTCATTCAGGCGACAAAACATCCATTAAATTAGGGGGATATATGGTTACCAGATCATTCCATAGATTTACATCAGTTTTATTTATTCTTATACTCGTCATAAATACCGTAGTTTTGGCTCAAAATCAGTTAACCGTTCCCAGAGTTAGCCCACATGCGTCAATAACTCAAACAATCGGAATTTCAACCATCAAAATTGATTATCATCGTCCGGCCGTAAACGGAAGAGAAGTCTGGGGAGATGTGGTTCCTTATGGTTTAACAAATCTTGGGTTCGGAAACGGGAATCCTGCACCTTGGCGAGCCGGTGCTAATGAAAATACGACAATCTCATTTTCACATGATGCAATGGTAAATGGGAACAAAGTTGATGCCGGAACTTATGGACTTCACATGATTCCTTCACAAGGTGAATGGACAATAATTTTTTCTAACCAGACAACCGCTTGGGGTAGTTACTTTTACGATGAAGCCGAAGATTATCTTCGATTTAATGTGTCACCGCAAGAGACAGATTTTACCGAATGGTTGACTTACACTTTCGATGATATCACCTCAAATTCGGTTATCGCTTCTTTACGTTGGGAAAATTTAATGATCCCTTTTAAAATTGAGTTTGATCTTCATAAGATAGTTATTGAAAGTTTTGAGGATGAGTTAATCGGTTCTGCCGGATTTTTTTGGAATGCATATGATCAAGCTGCAACTTATTGCGTGAATAATAATGTGTATTTGGATAAAGCAATGGTTTGGGCGGATAAGGCGATTTCGTTAAACAGAACACTGCCGACATTGATTACTAAATCCAGAATTCTAGTTGCTTCCGGCAAGGAAGAAGAAGCAGACAAACTGGTTGACGAAGCGTTACAAATCGGTTCAGAAAATGAAGTGAATATGTACGGTTATCAGTTAATGACTCAAGGAAATATCGATAAAGCAATTGAAATATTTGAATATAATATTGATCGAAATCCGGAATCATGGAATGTTTATGATAGTTTGGGAGAAGCGCTTAAGAATAAAGGTGAAATTGAAAAATCTAGAGATGCTTACAAGAAAGCAAGATCGCTTGCGCCGGAAAGTCAAAAAGCAAGAATCGATCAGATTTTGTCTACACTTTAGTTAAATGAGAGGAGTTATGCTCCTCTCAAAATCTTAACTCAATTGCGAGTTCTATAGATTTTTCTGATGGAAGATCAATACCATTGAAAGAGTTGATATCATAATCAATCATGATCTTATTACTCTCAAGAAAATGATAAGCTATACCAACAATCATTCTCTTTTCTTCAAAGAGATGAGAAAAGAAATCATATCTGGCGAATAAACTTGATGAAAGAGGTTCAAATTTTATTTCGCTGAATAAAGTATAGCCTTCTGTGCTTACGTTCTTGTTATTTACCAAATACAAATTACCTGATTGATTTCCTTCACCTTTCATATAAGAAAATAACAAAGTAATAAATTCATTTTCATAGGATAAGCTGCCCAAGTCTAAATTGAAATTTGGCGATAATTCAATATTACCTTTACCGAATACTTTGGTATAGCTCAATTGTAATCCGGTTAAATATTCAGGAAGCGGTCTTATTGATAATCTTCCTTCAAAAAGTTTATTTTGATTTTTCTCGATTGCATGGTAACCACCGCCGTTATAAATACCAATCGTTAAACTGCCATATTTACCGGGGTAATCTTTGTTTACTTTCTTTTTGTAATCGGCATCAACTTCGCCACCTAATAATGATGTAATTGTAATCCCATAATCCGCTGAACTAAGTATGTCATTTCTATCGAGGAACATTGAACCTTGAACTCGATATCGATTTATTTTTTGTTCAAAATCAATCCATGGGCGATGTACAAGACCAAACTCAATAAATGGTTTTGTGAATATGAAAAAGTCATCGGCATAATATCTTAGGTAACCGTACTTAAGTCTTAATTCTACATCGCCTTCACCGTCACCTTCTTGATCTACGGAAATATCTTGAGTAATTCTACCAATGAAATTTTTAGAAAACTTTTTCTCGAAAGTTATGTAGCCACGTTTGAGTAAGAATTCATTACTTTTTGTATTGTTTATATCATTGGATTGAAAACCTAAGAACCACTGTCCAGAAATATTAATGTCCTCTAAATGCTGCAAAATTTTTGAGATTGCAGTTGAATCAGAATTTACCTGAGCGAGTGAAATGTTGATACTTAGTAGAAAAAAAATGAGCAGAAAAAGAAATCTGTTGAATACCATAGTTTACCGTTAAATTTATCAAGATTTCAGCAAACTTAATGATTTCTTAACATTCATAAAAATAAAAAAACCCGTCCAAGGACGGGTTTTTGTTTCCCCAAACAAGAAGAAATTTTAGTTAACTGTTTCTTCTTTTAACAAAACATTGTGAATGGCTTCTTTAAGTGCGTCCTTCGGTAATGCTCCTTGCGCCATTTGCGGTTGTTCATCTTTCGGAATGAAAAGCAATGACGGAATACTTCTTATACCAAATGCAGCAGCTAATTCTTGCTCAACTTCGGTATCTATTTTGTAAATATTAATTTTTCCGGCGTATTCTTCCGATAATTCTTCTAAAACAGGAGCAACCATTTTGCACGGACCGCACCAGTCAGCGTAAAAATCTATTAATGCAGGTAGTTCACCTTGGTATTTCCATTCTTTATTGTTTTCAAAATCAAAAACTTTTTCGAGGAAAGTTTGTTTTGTTAAATGCTCAGTCATTAATACAACTCCATTTTTTGTGATTTTAATGAGTTTGATGAAAGAAAAAAGAAAAGGATTCAGAGATTATTAACTTTTATCCAAGAATTTTTTCTAGGGGGATTTGTTCGAATACAAAATTATCTGCTAGATCTTTGGCTTTAGCTAATTGCGACTCAGTTTTGATTGTCCATGCTATTATCGGAATTCCGTAATTTCGGTATAATTCCACCGGTAAATAGGGAAGATCATCAATATTATAATTTATGAAATGTGGTTTCGCCGAAAAGTTAAGAGTGAGATTCCTCAACATGTATTTGTAATGTAAAGGAACCGGCATCTCTCTAAATCTTGATGAAATTTGTCCGCGCGGAATTTCCGGTTTATTAATTTTTAGCCACCTAATCGTCAGCGGATTGAAAGATTGAAGCGCATATTGACCTTGGTAATTACTCAAGGTCTCTATTACAATTTCTTCAAATTTTCCCGGGCGTGCGAAATTTTTTATTTCTATTAGTATTGGAACTCTGCCATTAATATATTCCAGAAATTCAAGAAAGAAAGGAATCTTTTCGGACGTATTTACCAATTGAAATTTTCTAATTTCTTCAGAAGTTACTTGGTTGACTTGTTTATCCAAACCGACCATGCGAAGAAAATTATCATCGTGAAAAACAATTAATTTATTGTCAGAAGTAATTTGTAAATCAATTTCGATGGGTAAATTATTTTTGAGTGCCGCATCAAAAGCTGAAAATGAATTTTCTGGTTTGTCAGTAGTATTATGTAACCCACGGTGTGCAATCGGAGTTTCTTTTATCCAATTTAAAGTAGACTGAAAATTCATAGTTAATTTTGTAAATTGATTCCGGTAATAGAGATTGTTTTAATGTTTAAGATAAATATTTTTTTCGTAATTCTTCTTTTGTCAGCAATAACAATTTCCGCACAGACGGATACTACAAATTCGTTACAAAATGATCCAGACGAAAGCATTTATCAATTACATATTAATCCTTTACTTAACCAACATAAGCTTTTTTTAGGTCAAGATGAATTCGAAATTTATGAAGAAGAAAGTTTCTACATTGATAAATTTGCAGGCAGGTTATCAGATTCAAAAAGTATAACGGAATTAAAATTGGAGATGACCGAATATCTTAAACGCAGACAAACACTAATTCCAAATTATGATCTTGGTGATTTTGGTAAGTACCTCGGTTACGCTCAAACATTTGCAGTTGTTTTAATGGCTATCGCACATATTTCAAAATATGGTTTTAAATGAGAATCTTTTTTTATTCTTTCTCATCACATGTTCATCATAAACGGAGGTTGTATGAAAGAAAATGTTGGCGGTTTTGATAAGTATTTAAGAATTGCAATCGGAGTTGTAATTCTTATTGTTGGATATATCTACGAATCATGGTGGGGATTAATAGGAATTATTCCGCTACTTACCGGATTAGTCAATCGTTGTGGTTTATACTATTTGATCGGAGCATCAACTTGCAAAACAAGTGACAGCAAAAAATAAATAATTGGGGGCAAATTATGCTCCCAATATTATTTTATTTGTAAAATATATAAGTAAATTCCGATCACTCTTGATTAGTCAAATCTTCTTTAATTTTTTCAAGTTCAACCCATCTTTCGTAAAGAGTTTTTACTTTTTCTTGTGAGATCGTGAGTTTGTCCTTTAACTCATTTATCCGGTTGCTATATTCTTCATAAAAATTGGGTGAAGAAAATATTCTTTCAATCTCTTCAACTTCACTTTCTGCTAATACTATCTTTTCTTCAATTTGTTCAAGTTCCATTGCATCTTTATAACTAAGTTTTTTTCGTTTTGGTTTTTCACGGACTACTTTTTTTGTAGAGTCTATTTTGGCTGATTCATGTTCACTTTTACGATTGCTACGTTTTTGAATGTAATAATTATAATCGCCTTCACTATAATAAATCTTTCCATTTCCTTCGAGAGCAATTATTCCATTACATACTCGATTTAAGAAATAGCGATCATGACTGACTATTAAAACACATCCTTCGAATGAGATTAAAGCTTCTTCCAACATTCTAAGGGTTGGAAGATCCAAATCATTCGTTGGTTCATCCAGCATAATAAAGTTGCCGCCTTTGCTTAAAATTTTTGCAAGTGTTAGTCGACTTTTTTCACCACCGGATAAACGTCCAACAAGTGTGTTAATCCTATCATCAGTGAAAAGAAATCGCTTGAGATAAGACCAGATTGATAATTGTTGTTTGCCAAATAAGATAGAATCACTTCCTTCACCAATTGCATTAATTACTGAATCATCATCATTTAAAAGCAGTCTAGCTTGATCAATGTAATTGAACTTGGTTGTTTCGCCAATCTCGACCTTACCATGATAAGTAGTTATTTCACCTAAAATTAATTTTAATAAAGTCGTTTTTCCGGTTCCGTTTCTTCCGACAATTCCTATCTTGCTTTTTGGTTGGAAAATGTGATCAAATCCTTGAAATAGAATTTTGTCACCAAACTTAACTCCGACATCCTTTAGCTCAACAACTTTGTTACCTAATCTTTCTGAAGGGGGAATGATCAAATCAACTTCAAGTTCCGGTTCAAAGTTTGAATTTGACGCAACCTCATAAAAATTATCAATACGGCTTTTCGCTTTAGTTCGTCTTGCTTTCGGTCCCGTTCTTATCCAATCAAGCTCACGTTTTAAAAAGTTTTGGCGTTTTCTTTCCTCAATTTCCAGCAGCTTTTGGCGTTCAGCTTTATTAATTAAGTATGCAGTGTAATTGCCTTGATGTGAAATAAATTTTCCCGAGGAGAGTTCAACAATTCTATTTGCAATTCTATCAAGAAAGTAACGGTCGTGTGTAACAAAAATACAAGTTCCGCTATAGGCAGCTAGAAAGTCTTCAATCCATTCAATCGATTCGGTATCAAGATGATTTGTTGGTTCATCAAGAATAAGTAAATCCGGATTTGAGATAAGCGCACGGCATAAAGCGATACGACGTTTTTCACCACCGGATAGATTTGTTATAACATTTTCCTTTGCCGGTGCTCCCAATGTTTTAATTAAGTATTCTATACGCTTATTAAGATTCCAAGAGTCTTTTTGAATAATAATTTCTTCAAGCAAATGTTTCTTTGGCGAATCGAATGGAGTTTCTTCATACCTTTTAATTAAATTCAATTCGTTTTCTGCACCGGCTAAAATATTTTCATAAACATTTTTGTCTTCATCAAGGGTAAAGTCTTGAGAAAGGAAACTAACATTAAGCTCTTTCTTTTTACTTACAAATCCGGAATCCGGTTCAATTAAACCGGTAATGATCTTTAAGAAAGTAGATTTCCCGGCACCATTCTTACCAATTAAACCGATGCGGTCTCCTTCATGTACACTTAGAGAAGCTTGATCTAGAATTATATGCTCACCAAAGTGAACTTTTAATTCCATCGCAGTTAGAATGACCTCAGTTACATCATTAGCCATGTTTTCACAAAAAAATGAAAAATTAATTATTTAGAGAATGTTAATATAATCAATGTTGATGTTCCGATTGCCGGTTAGTTTTTTCTTCAGAAGTTTTATAGCTATCTATTGCACTAATTTTTTTTGTAACTTCTCCACAAGTTAACATCATATCACCAAAATATGGATTTCTTATTTCTTCAGATTCACTTAACCAATATGCACCTTTATCGTCAAAAGCCATAGGACAGTATTGAACGTATACCCAATCAATGTTAACTCCAAATAATTCTGCAGCGTTAATTAATGCTTCTGAAACTATTTCAAAATGTTTTCTTTGTTCTTCTATTTCGTTGGTTTCTATTACGGAAGAAAGTGAACTACTTACATTATTTACTATTTCCATCCATTGATGATGCGGCTCGTCTTCAAGTAAACTCATATTTACATTTTTTAGAGAACGGTTAACTTTTTGTGCTTCTTTTTTTACTTTAGCCACATCGCTTTCTACAAAGGCATTTTTAAGAAGAAAGTAATTATTTACAACATCTGTTAATTGTGTTTTGAATGTATTATTAACTTCAAGACGTTTGCTTTCCGGTTGATTCATCATACTGTGTTTGCCACTGAGCTGCGCTGCAGCATCGACGGCGAAGACTCCATTAACAACTATTTCTTCACCTTCGGTTAAACCTTTTTCGACTATGTAATTATTCCCGGCTTGTGGACCTAAAATTACTTCACGCATTTCAAAAGTAGAGGATTCGGCTCTTGGTGTTTTTACATAAACTACCGAACGCTTGCCAGTCCACAACACAGATGTTTTTGGAATCATCAATGATTTTGATCCACTGTTCCTGGACATTGTTAAATTTGATGAAGTTGATTTCAAAATTGCATTAACAAACATGCCCGGCTTCAACAATAAACCGGGATTACTGGTTTCGGTTCTTACAGAAGCTGTTCTTGTTTGAAGATTGATTAACGGATCAACGAATGTAACAGTCGAACTAAATTCTTTACCGGGTAGCGAAGCTACATTAAAATTTACTTTACTTCCAAGATTAATCCAAGGAAGATCACTTTCATAAGCATCAAGCATAATCCATACAGAACTCAGGTCTGCAATTTCAAAAAGAATATCTCCTTTATTTGTATAGTCTCCAGTTGAAATATTTCTTTTTGTGACAATCCCGGAAACATCAGCATAAATATCTAATTCTGTAAATACTTCGCCTGCAGATTCAATATAAGAAATCTGTTTTTCTGTCATTTTCCATAAACGAAGCTTTTCTTTAACTGCTGAATAAATAGAAGGATTGCTTTCTTTGTTCTTTGCAGCTTCAAGAAGTTCTTTTTGTGCGCTTACTAATTCAGGTGAATAGATCGTTCCTAGTTTTTCATCTTTTTGTACTGTTTGCCCGGTGAAATCAACAAATAATTTTTCAATTCTACCGGAAAAGTCGGCAGTTATTGAAACAAGCTTTCTTTCATCGGGAAATACTTTACCTGTTAATGCTATTTCATATTCAGGAATATTGTAAGTTACTTTTTTTGTTTGGACATTTGCTAAAGCTGCTGCTTCCGGCGACATTGAATAAGTAAAATTATTTTGAACCCCTGGATTATTATTGGATAGGGGAATCAAATCCATTCCACAGATTGGACATTTGCCCGGTTCATTTTGCCTAATTTGTGGATGCATTGAGCAAGTCCATATTGTTTCTTCAGCAACTTCATTATTATGCAGATGAGTTTCAGAATTATTGCCGCCAAACAGAAACCAGCCGATTAAAAGTCCTGCCGATAGCACCAGAAAAAATTGGAATATCCGGTTTTTAAATATTGTTTTCATAATTTTTTTCTCACTTATTTAATTCATTTCATTGATTTTTTTAAGAGCTGAGCATTAATTGCAACGATGATAGTACTCATACTCATTAATACTGCTCCAATAGCCGGACTTAAAACTATTCCAAAGTTATACAACACACCTGCAGCCAAAGGAATAGCAATAATATTATAACCTGTAGCCCAGACTAGGTTTTGCATCATCTTTTTATAAGTCGCTCTGCCGAATAAAATAAGATCAGCTATATCTTTCGGATTTGAGTTTACAAGAATTATATCGGCTGTTTCGGCAGCCACATCAGTTCCCGAACCGACAGCAATACCCACATTTGCCTGAGCGAGTGCCGGGGCATCATTAACACCATCGCCTGTCATTGCAACAAACTCACCTTTGTTTTGAAGTTCTTTAACTTTTTCAAGTTTGTCATGAGGCAGAACATTTGCCAGGAAACCATCCATCTTTAATTCATCACTGACTTTCTTTGCAATTTTTTCATTATCACCAGTAAGTAATAAGTTTTTAATTCCCTCGTTCTTTAGAGTTTTTATTGCATCGAAAGATTCCTCGCGTACCTGGTCGGCAAATGTGAAATAACCGACAAGTTTGTTACTAATCAAGATATATACGATTGTTGCTGCGGTTTCGTTTTTCGCAGAATCCGGTATCTCAATTTCCTTCTCTTTTAGGTAATTTGGTCCAACAACTTTTATTTCTTTACCTTCAACAATTCCTTCAATGCCTTTGCCCGGAATACTATCGAATTTTTCGGATTCAGGAACTTTAATTCCTTCTTCTTTAATTTTATTCATGAATCCTCTTGCTATATAATGTTCAGAGTGTTTTTCAATTCCTGATGCAAATTTGAGGAGTTCTTTCTCATCATATTGATTATCAATCACTATTATTCCAGATAATTCGTGTGAACCTTTAGTTA
The DNA here is from genome assembly GCA_003599395.1 of Ignavibacteriales bacterium. Taxonomy (GTDB): domain Bacteria; phylum Bacteroidota; class Ignavibacteria; order Ignavibacteriales; family Melioribacteraceae; genus SURF-28. The sequence goes on from QZJX01000036.1 coordinate 27,673, forward strand.
AAGTTCCGGTCTTATCAAAAACTATTGTATTAATTAGCCGTGCATTTTCGAATGCAGTGCGGTTACGGATAAGCAATCCTTTTTTTGCAGACATTGTTGTTGAGATTGCAACTACCAAAGGCACAGCAAGCCCTAGTGCATGCGGACATGAGATAACCATAACAGTTACCATCCTTTCCAGTGCATAAACAAATTCAAATCCAAGTGCAAGCCATACAATCAAAGTGATAACACCACCGATTAGAGCTACAAATGTTAAAATTTTTGCAGCACGATCGGCAAGATTTTGAGTTTTCGATTTTACTTTTTGCGCATCTTCAACGAGCTTTATTACTTTATTGAGGTAGCTGTCTTTACCTGTATGCAAAACTTTTATTTTTAAAGAACCGTTACCGTTGACTGAACCACCGATAACGTGATCATCTTTTTTCTTTTTAACCGGTTTGCTTTCACCTGTTAACATACTTTCATCGAGGTGACTTTCGCCGTCAATTACAACTCCGTCAACTGGAATTTTTTCTCCCGGTTTAACTGCTACAATGTCATTTTCTTTTAAATCTTCAACCGGAACGTCTTTCATCTCACCATTTAATACAAGGTGAGCATTCGAAGGCATCATTTTAACTAGAAGTTCCAACGCACGCGATGCACTTTTAACTGATTTCATTTCAAGCCAATGACCGAGAAGCATAATATCAATCAAAGTTGCCATCTCCCAGTAAAAATCCATCCCTGTAAGTCCGAGTGTAACTGCAAAGCTGTAAGCCCAGGCTGCGGTTATAGCAACTCCAATTAAAGTCATCATCCCGATACTTTTTGTTCGGACTTCATCATACAATCCCTTTAAGAAAGGAAATCCGCCGTAAAAGAATATGAAAGTTGCAAGAGCACTCAAAACATATTTATCACCGATGAATGTCAATTCAAAACCAAGCCATTGTTGTATCATATGCGATAATGCAAGAACCGGTATTGTTACGATAGTGTTGATAATAAATTTTTTCAAAAAACCTTCCACCGAATGACCGGCGTGTTTATCATGTCCGCCATGATCATGTCCATTTTGTTTTTTGTTATGCTCTTGCATATCATGTTCATCATGTTTCTTATGATGTGTGTGTTTTTCTGGTTCTTTATTATGAGGATGATGTTCATGACCACTGTCTTTATGATTATGTTCGTCCATATAATTCTCCTTAATTAAAAACACAAATTAATTCTTTAGAAAAACCCTTATTCAAAAACACAAAAAACAAATTCCAAATATCTTTGATTCCATTTCCCATCAACAATTTTTCATTAGTAAGTTTATCTTCCCAACAACCTTTCAAGCATTGCCACAGCTTTTTTTTGATCAACAATAGCATTTAAACTTCGTAAACGATAATCTAATATCTGTTGCTGTATTCTTAGTACTTCTTCAAACTGTGTACCCGATGTTGAATATTGAACAATAAGTAAATCAAGAGTTTGTTGTGCAATATCCCTTTGTTTTTGATACAATGTCATTCGTCTTTCTGCATCATTGAAATTTTTTATGATGTTTTCATAGCTCGAAATTAATTGATTACTTGTTTCAAGTCTAAGTTGAGAGATTTCTTTCTGTCGAATTACTGATTCATCGATAGCTCCATCGTACTTGCCTCGCCATAGAGGAATACTAATTGTCGCCATCGGCATTACCATATTATTCGGTTCCATCATCGATCCGGGTCTCTGTTGAAAAATAGAATATTGCAAACCCAGACCAATCATCGGGTAACCCATTTTTTTATTCATTTCCTCTTTTGCAATTAATGCTTCTTCTTCTTTTTGAAGCATGCGAATCATCGGATTTAGAGAGCGAATATTGTTTGCTAATTCATTATCCTTCCCGGGTAATTGAGAAGGTTGGAGTGTATCGGGAATATTTACAAATTCATCTTCTGACCGGTTTAATAAATTATTAAACCGTACCATTAGTGGGTGCATACTATCGTGCATTAGTTCTAATTTATTTTGTAATTCGTTTATTTCAAGCTGCACACGAAGTACATCAATCATTGAATTATCAGCACTCATCGCAGACATACTACTCATACTTGATTTACCGGAAGTGGGCGTTGAGCTGGAACTTTGATTACTCATACTCATTCCACCCATACCGTTTGATGAAGCAGAAGATTGTTTGGAATTCATTGACGGGGTTTTTGAACTTCTTGTTTGACTTGTTCCACCGCTTTTTAATCTATTGATTGCAAGCTTTTCCAATGTTTGAAGGATCTCTAAATTCTCTTCGGTTATTCTTATTTCTTCCTGAAGCAGGTAAAGTTCATACCAAGTTGACTTAACTTCAAAGAATAACATACTTTTTGCATCGTTGAATGCTTCATATTTAGCTTTAGCCATAAGAGCGGCTTCTTCCTCAGCAGCTCCAAGTGTACCAAACCATGGAAACATTTGCATAAGAGAAATATCTGCTACCTGGTTGCCCATATATCTTTCCATCGGTTCAAGGAAGTAACCGAAAGTAAGTTGTGGATCAGGCAGGCTACCAACTTGATTGATTTTTTCTAATGAAGCTTGGTATGAATAAAATTTTGATTTTAATCCCGGGTTATTTTCAGCCGCAATCTTTAAATAATCATCTAATGATTGTGAAGAGATGGTTATTGCACTAACAAAAAAGAGAAATAAAGATTGCTTTATTAAGTATGTAAAACTCTGAGTAATGGTTCCTTTTTTTAAACACATAGAGCCACAGAGTTGCACAGAGAACCACCGAGTAATATTTTTTATATATTTTTTCATTATTGATTCTTCCTTAATAAAAATTCTTCACGTGCAGAATAAAGTACGGGTACAACAAACAATGTAATCAACGCAATCGTCATTCCGCCGAAAGCCGGTATTGCCATAGGTATCATAATATCCGAACCTCTTCCGCTAGACGTTAAAACAGGTAACAGCGCTAACAATGTTGTTGCAGTTGTCATTAAACAAGGACGAACTCTTTTTATTCCCGCTTCTAATACTGCGGTATGAATTTCTTCTAAGCTTTCAGGTTTATGTTTTTGAAAACTCTGCTTCAAGTAAGTTGCAATTACTACTCCGTCATCGGTAGCAATTCCAAACAATGCAATAAAACCGACCCAAACAGCGACACTTAAGTTAAATGTTCGCATTTGGAATAATTCTCTCATGTTAGTCCCGAATAATGAGAAATCCATAAACCAGTTTTGTCCATATAACCAAAGCATTACAAAGCCACCAGCAAATGCAAGTGCTATTGCTGTAAAAATCATGAGAGATGTGGTAGATGATCTAAATTGGAAATATAGTATCAAGAAGATAACAGCAAGAACAAGCGGAACAATGATACTTAAACGCTTTTCAGCACGAAGTTGATTTTCATAACTTCCGGAAAATTTATAACTAACTCCCGCCGGTATTTCCAATTCACCGGAGGCAATTTTTGACTCAATGTATTTCTGAGCTTCTTCAACAACTGTTACTTCTGCATAGCCGGGATTTTTATCCAACAAAACATAACCGACAAGGAATGTATCTTCACCCCTTATCATTGCCGGACCTTGGCGAAATTCGATCTTTGCAATTTGTGCAAGCGGAATTTGCGAACCGGTTGGTGTGGGAATTAAAATTCGTTTAATCATTTCGGGATTATCGCGCCATTCTCTTGCATATCTTACTCGTATATTAAAACGTTCACGTCCTTCAACCGTCTGTGTTAAAGGAATACCACCGATCGCAACTTCGATATACATTTGAACATCACCGATACTTAATCCGTAACGAGACATTTCCGTACGATCAAGATCAATTTCAAGATAAGGCTTACCTAAACTTCGGTCAGCAAATACTGCTTCGGGTTTAACTGAAGGAACTTCTTTAAGCAGCGATTCTAATTTTAGACTGAAGTCTTCAATAGTTTTTAAGTCTGGACCATAAACTTTAATTCCCATCGGGGCACGCATACCGGTTTGCAGCATTACAAGTCGAGTTTCAATCGGCTGCAATTTAGGCGCTGAAGTTACACCGGGAATATCATTTGTAGCTTTTACAATTTCGTCCCAAATATCATCCGGTGATTTAATGTGATCACGCCATTGACGAAAGTATCTACCATTATTATCTTCGATTAAATTATCTTTTTCATCTCTAACGAATTCGTCGTTGTCGTCAACCTTGAAACGGATAGGATAACCGTTTTCATCAGTTATATATTCGTTTTTATAAAGGATAACATTTTCAAACATTGAAAGAGGTGCTGGGTCAAGTGCACTTTCAACCCTACCGGCTTTACCAACAACTGTTTCTACTTCCGGAATTGCTTGTACACGCATATCAAGTTGTTGTAAATATTTTTGATTTGCTTCAACCCCGGAATGCGGCATTGAAGTAGGCATCAATAAAAACGAACCTTCATCAAGAGAGGGCATAAATTCTTTTCCCATTCCGGGAAATGAATGTGATAGAGTACTCCAAAGAGTTGTAGTGCGAATGTTTAAGCCAACTGCATCAAACCCTTTGGGAATGATTCCAAAAATTTTGTCGAATCCGAGCCAAATATTTATCCCGAACAAAATTATAAAGATCGGAATTGTTAAGAATATCTTTTTATTATCAAGACACCATTTTAAAATCTTGGGATAATAATTTATGAATACTATGAAGATGCCGAGCACGAGAGCAATAATGAGAATTATAAAAAAGAAATTAATTAACAAAGGATTCTTCACACCTAGCGGCATCCACTCTCCGGCAAGTAGCCAAGCAACAGCACCAGTAATTATTGCTACTGTAATTTTTTCGTGATGTTTTATTAGAAAGTCAATGTATAAACGGTATCGGGAAAGATTATATTTTTTGTAAAATGGATTTTCTTTTATTTCCTCATCATTAAATAGATTGTAGAGAGTATTGTTTAATCCAAGTAAAATTAAAACAACACCTGCCCAAGTGATCCAGAATAATGAAATAAATCCGAATA
>QZJX01000011.1 GCA_003599395.1 Ignavibacteriales bacterium
TTAAAACCGTTTTATATGCATCTATTACCATGGGATGAAAATAAATTTATAGCAAAAGCTTATACCAAGAAACGACCAAAGTGGATTGTACCAGTTGCAATATTCGGATTAGCTCTCGTGGCTTTTACTTGGTATAAAGAACTGACTACACAAATTGAATATTCTTATATTATCAGCATTCTATTTTCATTAACGGCTATCAAAGCATTGTTCTTTATCATGGATTATGAAAAATTTCAAAAATGGGTATCCGGAATGCTTTCACAAAACCACGGTAAGAAAATTATAGTAATTGATATTCTTGTTGGAATATTTGGTTTAGCGATAATTATTCTTTCAATTCTTGTCTATTAATAAGTTTTATAAAATGAAATCAATAATAATAGAAGACGAAAAACTTGCAGCAGATCGGTTAGAAGAATTGATCAAAGAAATTGATGCGTCAATTGAAGTAACGGCGAAATTAACATCAATTGAAAACTCAGTTAAATGGTTAAAGAATAATAAAACGGATTTGATTTTCTTAGATATTCAATTAGAAGACGGATTGAGTTTTAAGATCTTTGAAAAGATTAATGTAGAAGTTCCTATAATTTTTACAACAGCATATGACCAATACGCAATCAAAGCGTTTAAGCTAAACAGTATTGATTATTTACTAAAGCCAATTCGTAAAGATGAACTTAGAGAAAGTATAAATAAATACAAGGAAGTAAAATCATCATACCTGATGGATTTTGAAGAAATCTTCTCAGCTTTCCTCAATAAAAAAGTAGATTACAAAAAAAGATTTTTAATTCAGTATGGAAGTAAGATTAAGAAAATCGAAGTTGATGGAATTGCATATTTCTATGCAATGGAGAAAAATGTTTTCTTAACAACATTTACCGGTTCTTCTTACCCATTGAATTATTCTCTTGAAAATCTGGTTGAATTAATTAATCCTGAAAAATTTTTTAGAATAAATAGAAAGATGATCGTAAACTTTCATGCAATTAAGAATATGATTCCATTCTCCAGATCAAGAATTAAAATTGAATTGAATCCTCCTGAGCCAAAAGAAATTGAAGCACTTGTAAGTGTAGAGCGTGCAGCTTCGTTTAAAGAGTGGTTGGATAAATAATCTTCAAACCAAGTAAAAAAATTAATCCGGTGGTTTAAAATATACTTTTACATTTGGTATTAATGTAAAAGTGATTATTAGTAATCCGATCAAACCATAAATAAATTGAAGCGGTGGATTATGCTGATAACCTATTATAATTATTTCTACAATAATCCAAATAATCAATATTACACCAATAAATAAACTTCCTTGCCAAGCCCAAAATCTTTTTCTCCAAAGACCAAATAAAACAAAAAATGGAATCACGCCGAGAAAGCTAAATAGAATTATTCCCGGAATTAAATAATTATTGAAAGGTGAATCCGCTAGCCACTCAATCGGTATTTGAAGTGTTTCACCTGAAGGATCAATTATCAGTCCGATACCGCCGAAGATTCCGCTGATTGATTGAAAGAACATGAGCAGAATTAATAATATTACGGTGAGAGGTTTTTTGAATTTCATAATCAACTCCAATGTTTATCAACAAAATCAGTAAACGTTAACAATGTTATCGCTTTTAAATTAAGCAAACTTTGGGCATATTTAAAATAATTTGAAATGTGACCATCGGTCTAATTTATATGTAATTTTTAGTATCCGTTTGCAGGCGTGTGATTGATTTTCTTATCTTAACCCCAACCATTAAGGAAAGAAATGAAAAATTTGTTTTATTTATTTGTTATCAGCTCGTCAATAATTTTTGCTAAATCACCCATTGTAGTAAACGGACATGACCATCAAATAGTATATTGGGCATTTAATCATCAGTTTGATAAAGCGGAACAACTCACCACAGAGAAAATTGCGGAGAATCCAAACATTCCCAAATATTATTTTCTGAAAATTGTAACAGAATCGCTCAGGCACTTAGCTGATTCCGATCAATTTAACTATGAAAAAAGATATGAATACCGAAAAGAGAAAAATGAAGAATTGATTGAATATACGGAGGATATTGTTGAACAATTGGAAGACATTGAGATGAACATTGAAAACAAATACTACATGGCAAACATTTATGGTTACCTGGGAAGAATGTATGGTTTGAGCGGTTCTTATATGTCAGCTTTCAGCAATGCAAAAAAGGGTAAAGGAATGCTTGAAGAATTAGTCGTTGAGCATCCCGATTTATATGATGCATATTTGATGCTCGGTATGTTTGAGTATTATGCTGATCGGCTTGGCGGATTAACAAAGTTTGTAGCCTCGATTCTTGGATTTTCCGGTGACCGTACACGCGGAATTAATTACATGAAACAAGCTCACTTGAATGGTGAACTGACAAGACCCTTTGCTGAGTTCATGCTCGGTGAAACTTACTCTACTCAGGAGGGTAATCCATTTGATGCTTATGGTTACTTTAACTTGCTTGTAAAAAAATATCCGAATAATAAAGATTTTTACGATTGGCATATTCGAATACTTCTACAGTTGGATAATTTGAACGAAGCAAAAGAATTTATAGAAAAAGATCAAAATGGTTATGTAAGAGGTTATACAGAAAGTACATTTTATATTAAGAACGGCGAATACAAAAAAGCCATTTCACTTATTGATGAATTAATTCAAAAAAAAGATTTCAAATGGCGTTCGGCATTAGGCAATGCGATATATCTAAAAGCGGTCGCATCATTACTTATTGATAAACCTATTACAGGTATTGAAAAAGAATTAAGTGAAGATCAGCTGATTAGATACAACGAAATAAAAAATAATTTGAAAACCGCAAAACAAGTTTATGAATTAGCAACAATGATAGGGAGACTAGACCTCGGAATACAAATGGAGATACCACAATTACCGGATTTACCTAAAGACGGATATCTGCGAGCAATGTATGAATTTTATAATGGTGTTTATTATTACAAATATCGAGACGGTACAAATGCAGTAAAGTTTTTCATGAAAGTAGCAAAGGACAGAAAATATTTTCGAAGCGAATCCGTTGAATATTTAATAAACATTTTCAAATCATATAAACCAACTAAACAGCAGCTTGATGAGCTCGAAAAAATTATCAGCAAGTTAGATGACGAAGATCTGGAATTTTCTTTTATGGATTTGAAGAAGTAATTGACCTGTGAAGTTAACTAAATCTCATCAGCTTTTAGATTACAGAGAATTTAACAACATAATCAAGAGCCCGTTTTTTTTCTTCACTGCTCAATGATTATCTTTGCATAAACCAATCATTAATATCAGTTAAATATGCCCATCGAAGAAAATTTACAAAAGGAAATTAAAAGAGTATTCGATTTACAAAAATCGAACAGAATGCGATTAGCTAATTCATCGGTAGAAGAACGGAAAGCTAAATTGAAAAAACTCTTAAATGAAATATTAGTTTCGCAAGATCAAATATGTGAAGCAGTTTACAAAGACTTTCGCAAATCAAGAGAAGAGACAAGGCTTTCAGAAATTTATGCAACCACTTCTGAATTAAAGCACATCATCAAGCACTTAAAAAAATGGATGAAGCCAAAAAGAGTTTCAACCCCACTATCTTTATTTGGTTCATCCAGCAAAGTATTGTACGAATCGATCGGTCAATCTCTGATAATCTCACCATGGAATTATCCTTTTCAATTGGTTATGGCTCCATTGGGATTAGCAATTGCTGCTGGAAATACTGTAATTGTGAGACCTTCAGAAAAAAGTACCAACACTTCAGCACTGTTAAAAAAAATGATAGATAAACTATTTCCGGAAGACGAAGTAAAAACATTTCTCGGTGATGAAGAAGTTGCTAGAGAGTTGACATCCCTTCCGTTTAATCATATCTTCTTTACAGGAAGTCCTACGGTTGGCAAATTAGTTATGGAAGCGGCTGCAAAAAATTTGACAAAAGTTACTTTAGAATTAGGAGGGAAATCACCTGTAATATTAAATAAGGATGCTGACTTACGAACTTCGGCAACCAGAATTGCCTGGGGTAAATTTATGAATGGCGGGCAAACTTGTGTCGCTCCCGATTACTTATTAATTCATGAAGACGTAAAGGAAAAGTTTGTCGGATATATGATTGAAGCAACAAAAAATTTATATGGCGATAAAAATACTCTAAGAGAAGAAAATAATTATTGCAGATTGATAGATGTTAAACACTTTCAATCAATTCAACGATTAATAGATGATGCGGTTAATGATGGAGCGACAATTATTCATGGCGGTGAAATTGATGAGTCGGATAAATTTATTAGTCCAACTTTAATTGAAAACGTTAAACTCGATTCTGCAATAATGCAGAATGAAATATTTGGTCCTGTACTACCTATAATTACATTCAAAGATTTTAATGAAATCCTGTACATTGTAAATCAAAATCCTAATCCACTTGCGTTTTATGTTTTCAGCAAGAATAAATCATTTATAAAAAATGTGCTTGAAAGTATACCAGCCGGAAGTTCTGCGGTCAATGATGTAGTTGTTCACTTTGCAAATTATAATTTACCTTTCGGTGGAATTAATTATTCCGGAATTGGAAAATCCCACGGATATCATGGTTTCAAGGCTTTCTCGAATGAAAAAGGTGTTATGAAACAACCAAAATATTCAACAATGACATTACTCTATCCACCTTACAATAATTTTAAAAGTAAGCTGGTTAATCTTACGATCAAATATTTTTAATAATTTGAGGTCGAGATGGCAAAAAATAAAAGTAATAAGCAGAATAAAAAAAAGCAGCAATTAAAAAATAAAATAGGCAAGCCGCCGGGGACTTTAATTCATGTCGGCGAAAGTAAAATAGAAAAAGCGATTGTTACGTTAACCGAATACAACGAACAAGAATATAAAACAAAGAAAATAGAATCTGTTGAAGAACTCATACAGCTTGCTTCAACAAATGATGACAAAATCAAATGGATTGATGTTAACGGAATTAGCGATGTCGATTTTCTTACAAAGTTTGGAGAGATTTTTAAGATTCATTCAATGATATTGGAAGATGTGGTAAATAGTAATCAGCAACCAAAAGTTGAATATTATGACAAGGACATGTTTTTCGTGCTCAAGAAAATTACTTGGGAAGAAAATCAAGATGTAGCATATGATCAAATCTCTATTTTAATTACCCCCCAAATATTATTTACATTCAGAGATGATACAAAAGAAGATTATACATCAATTCAGGCCAGAATTGAAACCGGAGTTAATGTTTTTCGAAAGTCAAAATTAGATTACCTCTTCTATGTTTTAATAGATTTTGAAGTTGATCGTTATTTCTTATTAATTGAAGAACTGAGCGAAAAAATTGAAGCCGAACAAGAAATATTGTTTGATGACCCCACTCAAAACGACATCAAGAAAATCCAACTTCTTAAAAAAGACGCCCATAAAATTAAACATGCTATAAGACCGCTAAGGGAAGCTTTATTAAGTTTAGTTAGGCAAGAATCCGTGTTTATTGAACAACAAAACATGGTTTATTTTCGTGACGCGATGGATCACATTATACAAGTACATGAAGCGCTGGAAACACAGAGAGAATCTATTACAACTTTGATAGATATTTATCTTTCCAGCGTAAGCAATAAAATGAACGAAGTAATGAAAATGCTTACACTTATTGCAACTATTTTTATTCCTTTGACGTTTATAGCCGGGGTATATGGAATGAACTTTGAAAATATGCCTGAACTACATTTTGAGTATGCTTATTTTATTGTATGGGGGATTATGATTGTTCTTGGAATTTCATTAATTGTTTATTTCAAAAAGAAAAAGTGGTTATAGATGAAAGAAATATTAAACTATGAACTCTGGGGGAATACGGTTTCAGAATATTTAATGGCATTATTAATTCTTATAGTTTCCGTAATAATCATTCAACTGATAAAAAAATATGTTTTTAAAAAAATAGAAAGCACCGGGACTGAAGGTGTACTAGGTACAAAGTTTATAATAAAGATTACATCTCGCTTCGCAATTCCTTTATTTTATCTAGCTGCTCTTTATCTCGCTTTTGATTTTATACAAATTCCGGAAAGCGCTACTAAAGTTATTAAAGTTATATACTTACTAATTATTGTTTGGATAATCATAAAATTTGCAAGAGCTGTAATTGAATTTATGATTAATAAGTATGCCGAAGAATCGGGAAAAGAAGATACCGTAAGAAAATTTCGTCCATTACTCGCTTTTTTAAACTTCACTTTCTACATAATCGGTATACTATTTATACTAGATAATCTTGGATTTCACATATCTACGGTTATTGCCGGATTAGGCATTGGTGGTATTGCAATTGCCCTCGCTGCTCAAGCGATTCTAGGTGATCTTTTTAGTTACTTTGTTATTTATTTTGATAGACCGTTTGAACTTGGAGACTTTATCAGGGTTGATGATAAAGCCGGTGTGATTGAAAGAATCGGTGTTAAATCTACTAAAATTCGTTCATTAAGCGGCGAACTTCTTGTAATGTCTAATTCCAATTTAACAAACTCCAGAGTTCACAATTTTAAACAGATGTTTAGAAGAAGAATTGTTTTTACAATTGGAGTAACTTATCAAACCAAACCTGAGCAGCTTGAGGAGATTCCAAAAATAATTAAACAAATAATTGATGAAGCCGAAAATGCTACATTTGATAGATCACACTTTTTTAGATACGGTGATTTTAGTTTAGATTTTGAAACTGTCTTCTTTGTTGAAACTAATGATTACATAAAGTACATGGACATTCAGCAGGAAATTAATTTAAAGATTTATAAAGAACTTGAAAAACGTGGAATTGAATTTGCTTATCCGACTCGAACACTTTATATGAAAAGTGAATCAAAATCATAAATTGTAAAGGAAAATTAGTTGGTAGAAATTATTCTATATCTAGCAGGTGGATTATTAATTATGCTGCTCGGTGCCGAAGGGCTTGTACGTGGTGCATCTGCTTTGGCACTCAGAATCGGAATATCACCGCTAGTAGTCGGTTTAACAGTCGTAGCTTTCGGGACAAGCAGCCCTGAGCTAGTTGTGAGTATCGGATCTGCAATTGAAGGGAATAGTGATATTGCAATCGGAAATGTAATCGGCTCGAACATAAGTAACATAGCATTAATACTTGGAATTACCGCTCTAATTAATCCTATAAAAGTAAATGTGCAGCTTATAAAAAGAGAAATTCCAATAATGATTGGAGTTACTATCGTCTTCTTATTATTCTTTTATGATCTTTCACTTTCACGATTTGAGGGCTTTCTTTTATTCATCGGTATAATAGTTTATACTGTTATAAGTTATAAACTTTCAAAGAAAGAGAAAAAGGAAACTGAATTAGAGTTTGAGAAAGAAATTCCACGGGCAAAGGGAAATTTATTTAAATCTATTTTGATGGTGGTGTTTGGTCTAATCTTCTTAGCGCTCGGTTCAAAACTATTTGTCGATGGTGCGATTGAAGTTGCACTTATGTTAAATATTTGTCAAGTTATAATCGGATTAACAATTGTAGCAGTTGGAACAAGTTTACCTGAGTTAATCACATCAGTAGTTGCTGCAATTAAAAAAGAGGGTGATATAGCAATCGGAAATATCGTCGGATCTAACATATTTAATTTACTTTCTATTCTCGGATTAACAGCAATTATTTATCCGATAACCTCAGAATCAATTAGTCTGCTTGACTTGGGAATGTTCAGTCTTACAGCATTGATAATGTTACCTCTTTCACGTACTGGATTTATTCTGAATAGAATTGAAGGAGCAATTCTTATCGGTATTTATGTAACTTATATATATTTCTTGATTCCTTAATTAACACCACTGGTTTTCATCAGTATTTTATAAACCGATGTTCTGGCAGTAATGAACAATATATCTCTATCTTTTCCACCAAAACATACATTCGAAGGAAGTTCAGGTACCGATATATTGGCTATCTTTTTTCCTTCTCTATTAAATACCGAAACAAAATCATTCGTTAAATATATGTTTCCAAGATTGTCTATTGTCATTCCATCAGAACCTTCTTCGGTAAAAAGCATTCTATTTTTTAGTGAACCATCCGTTTGTATTTCGTATCGATAAGTTTTGCTATCACCGATATCAGCGACATATAAGTATTCTCCATTCGGTGTTCCGATAATACCATTTGGCTTAACCAAATTTTCATCCGCGATGGTTAATGTTCCGTCCGGCGAATAATAATAGACGCGCTCTTGATCAATTTCGGGCTCGGTTCTTTCCCAGTATGGTCTTTGATAATATGGATCTGTAAAATATATTCCGCCGTTTGGCGCAATCCATAAATCATTTGGTCCGTTTAATTGTTTTCCCTCAAAGTTGTCAATTAAGACGTCATATTTACCATCCGGTTTTATGGAAATTAATTTACCGTCAAGATCGGCGCAGGCAATAAGGTTTCCATCTTTGTCGAAATAAATTCCATTAGCTCTTTCGGGAGAATTGTGAAAGATTTTTATTTCGTCATTTTCATAATCCCACATATAAATTTTATCATTAGGTTGATCGGTGAAATAGACATTTCCATCTTTGTCAACCGCCGGACCTTCTGTAAAACTAAATCCGGATTGAATTAATTCCGGAGTGCCGATGTATATTGAAGATTCATCCTGCGCAGATAATATAAAGGAAGATAAGAGAAAAATTATAAATGCTAGTTGAAGTTTTATTTTCATTTTCGAACTCCATAATTGTTCATAAAAAATTTTTGATGATGCTAAGATATAGACTTGAAAGAATTAATTATAAGATCGAGCATAATTTCTTTATTAAAATCATTTTGTAGATGTTTCTGATTTATTTCAAGCTCAATTCCACAATAGCTTTGTGAACCGTACTTATTGCGCAGATAAGATGTGAAGCCGTCAGCAACTCCAAGATAAGGATAATTAAATCTAACTCTATACAAATTACTCAATCTGTTTATTTCTGCTTTCCAATTTTTACAAAAAACTTTTTCAAATGTTGATTTAGAGTCGTATAAAAGACCAATATCAGTCTTTCGAGTTACTCCATTTAATTCGCGCGTAAATGAATGAAATGAAATATGAATCACTTTATTATTTTGGTTAATTAAATCAACAATGCCGTTCTCAACTTTGTCACGATAAGGCTTATAGTAATTATTTATAATTCTTTGTTTTGCTTCGTTATCTAATATTCTTGTGATTTCAGAAAAGAGATTTTGATGATGAAGGGAACGGTTCAACTCAATTAACAATCGTGATGTTTCCGAATAAAAACTTTCACCGTTAAAATGTTTTACAAATTCTTTGAAGATTTCTAAAATACCAATGTCGTAAGCGCGATGTGTTTTGAGGAGCGGGCGATGAGCTTTAAATAAATATTTATATTCATTCGGAATATTATTGCCGCCGTGTTCACATGTAAAAATATATTTTGTCACGGAACAAACATCTCGTTTGTAATTAATGAATTGCGTAATTGTTTGTAAACATGAACGATGTTATCGTGTGAAAAATCATTTTTAATCGAGTTTAAAATTCGTGTAGCTAGCGACCCGTGATTAAGTATAGTTTCAATCGGTCGAAATTGATTCTTGCTTAAAATAGAATCATCAAAAACTATGTTCGAAAAAATATGCTGCCATAATTCTTTTGCTGAACATTTATTTTTATTTATTCCAAATGCCCTAAGATATTTTCTGTTAGTTATAATTGAATTCTCGCCGGTTTTAATTGTTGATAATAATATTTCACTTAATTCATTTTCATGAATAGATTTTTGTTCATTATAAGAGATATTATTTTCTCCTATCAACTCTTTCAAAACAAAAGAAAATAAACCGACCAAAGCTAAATCTGTTTTGGGGCATTCCTGAATGTCAACAACTCTAATTTCGATTGTATTTCTATCAAATCTTGCAATAGCACCTCGAGAGTTCAGCCACTCATTTTGTAAAATTCCATTTTCATCATAAGCAGCTATATCCTGATATATTCTATTGAAAATCTTTTCTTCATAATCTTCTCTAGTAAATACTTGTTCGGGAATTACTTTGCCTGTTATTGAAGGAATTCTAATCTGATTCTTTCTGTAAACTTCTAATCGTGCATCAAGAAATCCGGTATTCTTACTATCTAAAATTGGAGTACTGGCGGCAATGGCGGGAATTATTGGAAGCAATAATCTTATTGCTGCGTGAAGCTTTCCAAATTCATTGTCGTCTGCAAACGGTAAATTAATATGTGTGCTTTGCAAGTTTGACCAGCCATGTCCCCGACAATCAAATATTTTATTATAAGCTTCGTAAACTGTGTTATTATCATGCGGCCAAAGTTTTGTTTCGGTATCTGGATGATAGAATGGGTGAGCACCTGAAGGAAGTAAGACAGAATTATATTTTTCAAGAATTTTATTTATTCTTTTTACATTTTGTGAAAATTTATCACTTAGCTTATTAAGCAATTTTGCCGGACCGTTAGTTTTTAATTCTATTACATGCAGAACAATTTCGTTCGACCAGCCAATTTCTTCGTCTTCATAATCGGAAATATATTCACCGGTAACTTCTTTTATAACTTCATCTGTGATTGGATTTACCCTCAGTGTATCATTATCAACTATCATGTATTCAAGTTCAACGCCAAAACCCTGGAAAAGTCCGAGAGATTCAATCATAAATGAAGCTCCTTTACTTGACGAATATTTTCGAGTCTGTCTTTGAATGATTTCATAATTGTTAAATAAAGATGATCTTTCATAATTGCGTCTTCAACACCTGAATCAATACTTGGATTATCATTTACTTCAATTACAAAGACTTCATTGCCAATTTGTTTTATATCAACACCGTATAGTCCGTCTCCGATTTGATTTGCAGCTTTGAGAGCAGTTTTTAGTACCTTGTCAGGCACTTCGTAAATTGGAACAGTTTTATAATTACCGTATTGATCATCATCTTTCTTCTTCCAGTTATAGATTTGCCAATGATCTTTTGCCATAAAATATTTGCATGCGAATAAAGGTTGCTTATCTAAAATTCCGATTCTCCAATCAAAGTCAGAGTAAGTAAATTCTTGTGCGATAATTAAATCGGAAATATCAAGTAATCGATTGGCTTCTACTTTCAATTGTTCTTTGTTGTCAACTTTAACAACGCCCTGTGAAAATGAACTGTCCGGCTGTTTCAATACTATAGGAAAGCCGAGAGCGTTTTCTAAAATCTCTCGATTATCTTTATGAACAATTATTGTTTTTGGTGCGGGCACTTTTGCCTTTGTTAAAATTTCAGCTAGGTAAACTTTATTCGTGCATTGTAAAATTGAATGCGGATCATCAATGACAACTAATCCTTCGGTAAATGCTCTTCTTGAAAATCTATATGTATGATGATTTACGGAGGTAGTTTCACGAATAAACAAGGCATCAAATTCCGGGATTCTACTGAAATCCTCTTTAGTGATTATCTCACAACGGATTCCGACTTCATCACCGGCATCAATAAATTTATTTATTGCTTTTTTATCCGAAGGCGGTTCCTCATCGTTTGGATTTACTAAAATTGCCATGTCGTATTTAGCACGACTAATTTTTGCCGAATAAATTCTTTTCTTAGAAAAATATGTTTCGGCACATTCTTCTAAAAACGGTCTGTGTTTTTCCGGAACTTCATTTACCGGAATAGGGGAGATGCTCTGTAGTATCCATTTTTTATTAAAAGAAAATGTTGCTCGAATTAGAGGCGCTTGGAATAAATTGTATAATTGTGAAGTTAACTTTTCATACTGATGAGCCATATTCTGTCCGAAGTAAATGCTCAATACAAACTCATCGGATTTAATTTTACCTAAACTTTTCTGAATTAGATCATCTAAGTCGTCTGAAATAATTCTAACAATAGTTTGTGATTTAATATCTTGAATCGTAGATACGTTCGGAAATGCACGATGTCCTCTAGCTTCAGCAAGTAGTGAAACATAATAGCCTGTTGCTTGATATCGATAAGATCTGCATAAATTAAAAACACGTGCATTTTTTATCTCTGCAAATGCAGTTTCGGTTAAATACGATTTTGCCGATACTACTTCCACATTATCTATGTTGAAATTCCAATCTTTCGGATTATTTACGATGACAAAACTTCGCATAATTTATCTGCCTTTAGGATTTATTATTAATAAGTTAGCGTCAAATGTTAGAATACCTAACATTATAGAATTTATCAACCGGCTGACCTTTACTGTGTAGTAATTGTTATGTGATACCGGGTTTTCTCTGTTTGGATCAGCAACAACAACCTTTCGGGTTTCCTCATCATAACCCGATAGAATTACGAAATGACCGGTTGGATAACCCCTAACATCATCATAAACTGCTTTATTATTAACCCAACCTTCTCGCGCGCAATTGTATAAATAAGTTGCACTTAATCCGGTTAGGATAGGAAGTTTTTTTTCAAAAACTTTTTTAAACAGAGATGGTGTTAAATTTGTAAACTCAAGGGTACCACCAAGATTAAGAAATTTAATGTAAGCGTCGCTTGCATTATGGAGTTTTTTACTTTTTTTATGTTTACGTTGCTCAGCAAGCTTTGCTGCTATATCAACTTTTTCATTGAACCAAGTTGGATCGAACATCGAAAGGTTATAAGTATAAATTTTTGCTTCATAACCTCTTCTAAGTGCATGAAGTGCGAGCATTACTGCTAAGGTTCCGCCTTCTTCTAAATAGGAAATTTCCGAAATAACTTTTTGTAGTGAAATTTTATCATTAAAGTAATGGTATACAGCATGAAGACTTGTCGGTCCGCAAGTTACATCATCGGGTTGAGGCATTATTTTGATAGGTATCATTTTATATTCAGAAACAGCGGAGAGATATTTAATTAAAATTTATTCAAAAAGAAAGAAGTTATTATCGGTAAACAAAAATATTGTTAAAAAATTCCTTTGCTAATTGAATTTCCCTCATTTAATTTTGATGTCGCATTTTTTTGAGGAATGCATGGCCGAAGATGCTTTTGTTTACTATAAGTTCAAGAACCGTAAAACAGGCGAACTGATAGATGCGGTTTTAGCTTTTAAAAATGTTGAAGAACATGATCCAGCCTTAAAAAAATTCTTCGATATACATGAGTACAAAATTGTTGAAAAACGCCTGTCTCGTGTTGAAGAATTTGATAAGTGGCGTAAAGAAACTAAACCGTCACTTAAGAAGTACTGATTTCCCAAAATAATTTTACTTGCAATAGAGAAGAAATAGTAATATTTTTTATCAGAATAAAAACTCTGATTTATGACGGTAATTTTCTCTAAAACATGCGAATTAGGGCTTCAAGCTGTTCTCTTTTTATCAATAAAAAAAGAAAAAAGAATTTTTACAGCTTCTGAAGTTTCAAAAGAATTAAAAGTGCCAAAGGAATACGTTTCTAAGGTAATGCAGATTCTAACCGAAAGCGGAATCATCGGTTCTAAAAAAGGGAAGAACGGCGGATTTTATCTCGCTAAAAGTCCAAGCAATATAAAACTAATCGATATTGTGCAAGCGATTGATGGTTTGGAACTCTTTAGTAATTGTGTGCTGGGTTTTCCCGGCTGCTCTTCGGATCATCCTTGTCCGGTTCATGACAAATGGGGAAAACTACGTGACGATGCCTACAAAATGCTTTCCACAGAAACTCTCGAACAACTTAAAGAAAAAACACTTCATAAATTGGTTAGTTTATAGTTCGGTAATTTTCTAACATTTCTCTTAACAATTCTTCATTAAAGAAGCTCCTCTTTTTCGATTCAATGTAATCAAAATATTATGTAATTTTTTCTAACGATTAAGAACAACTAAAATAACCAATGGATTATATTTTTGTTTTTATTATTCTCGTTATGATACTAGTTTTATTTGTATGGGATAGAATTAGATATGATTTAGTATCGTTGTTTGGATTATTAACTCTAGTAATCCTCGGTATTATTCCCGCCGATAAAGCATTTCTTGGATTTGGTCATCCCGCCGTAATTACTGTTGCCGTTATTTTGATAATTGGTAAAGCTTTAGAGAATTCAGGATTAATAGATGTGCTGGGTAAGTGGATAACTAAAGTCGGATCAAATATTTCAATACAAATAGTAACCCTATCATTACTAATTGCATTTTCCTCAGCTTTTATGAATAATGTCGGAGCACTTGCAATACTAATGCCGGTAACAATTCAAATTGCAAAAAAAAATAATTACCCACCTTCGTATTTACTAATGCCATTAGCCTTTGCTTCCTTGCTGGGCGGTATGTTAACATTAATCGGAACTCCGCCGAATATTATTATAGCTAATTTCAGAGCCGA
This sequence comes from Ignavibacteriales bacterium, assembly GCA_003599395.1. GTDB lineage: Bacteria > Bacteroidota > Ignavibacteria > Ignavibacteriales > Melioribacteraceae > SURF-28. The sequence continues at coordinate 14,370 of QZJX01000011.1, forward strand.
AGAAATCGGCGAAGCATATGGAATGTTTGATTTCACATTTGTGGGCGCAGGTATTTTACTAATCGGAATATTATTTATTTCAACAATTGGTTGGAGATTGTTGCCTAAATATACGGCAAAAAAATCTCAGGAAGAATCATTTGTAATTGATGACTACATAACAGAAGTAAAAGTGGGTAAAAATTCCAAAGTGATCGGGTTAAACATTGAGGAACTTGGTAAACTCTCAAAAGCTGATATACAAATATTAGGTTTAATAAGAAACAATAAACGAATTCATGCTCCTAGTAATGATGAAGTACTACTAGGCGATGATGTAATTATTTTAGAAAGTGACACAGAAGAGTTAAAAGTGTTTATCGACGATACAGAACTTAAACTTATCGGGGATAAAAGTTTTCGTAAAGATGCAACGGGTTCAAAGGATATAACAATTACAGAAGCAGTTGTTATGGCAGATTCACCATTAATCGGAAATACAACATCAAATCTGAGGATGAGAAGCAGATATGGTGTTAATTTATTGGCGGTCTCCCGTAAAGAAAAAAAGATTCACAATAGACTTGATCATGTAATTTTCCGTAAAGGCGATGTGTTAATGTTGCAAGGGAGAGCGCAGACTATAGATGAATCCATTAAATCAATGGGTTGCTTGCCGTTAGCTCGGCGTAATTTAAGAATCGGCTTTGAGAAACGAATAGCAGTTACTCTTTCTGTATTTATTATCGCAATTATGTTGGTAGTCTTTAATTTGCTTCAGGTTCATATTGCTTTTTCAATTGCGGCCATCGTTATAGTCTTAGCAGGAGTGCTTCCACTTAAAGAGATATACAGCGGAATTGATTGGCCTGTCATAGTTTTGTTAGGGGCAATGATCCCCATCGGTGAAGCGGTTCAGACGACAGGCGGAACCGACCAAATAACAGCACAAATTTTAAGTTTTGCTAAAGATCTTCCTATTTGGACTACATTAGGCTTGGTCCTGGTTGTTACGATGCTGCTGTCGGCAGTAATTAACAATGCTGCAACGGTAGTATTAATGTCTCCGATAGGTATTGGAATTGCAAACAGTTTGAATTTATCAATCGATCCATTTTTAATGGCAATTGCGGTTGGGGCATCTGCTTCATTTTTAACTCCAATCGGTCATCAATCCAATACTCTTATTATGGGTCCGGGCGGGTATAGATTCGGAGATTATTTCAGAATGGGATTACCGTTGAGCATTTTGATAGTTATTATAGCAATCCCGTTAATATTATTTTTCTGGCCTGTATAATTTATAAATTTTTTCAAGGTGTTAATTATGTTAAGACGATTAAACTTGTTCAAAGATATTTTCAGTAATAAAGAACGAATAATCCTAAGAGATTATTTAGCTCTGGAAAGAACTAAACTAGCAAATGAGAGAACTTTTATGGCATACCTTAGAACTTCTCTTTATATGATACTTGGAGGAATAGCCTTTCTGCAAATGGAAGATTTTAAAGAGATAATTTGGGTGAGTTATGTAACGCTTGGTTTAAGTGTAGTACTCTTATTCGTTGGGCTATACAGATATCTCCAAATTAGATACAGAATTAAGAATTATTTTGTAGCGGGTTATGAAAGCACCAATGAAGAGGTTAGATAAAAAATTGTTGTAAAGCAAGTTGAGCTATTTGGAAATTACAATAATTAAGTTTGGGGATTTGTCATAATCAAATTTATCAAGGTTCACATTTCCGTAATATTTAGTTTTTGTAATTCCGATTTCTGTCAATAAATCATCAAGAAAATCTTTTGTGTAAGGGAAGATCTCGGTTGTAAATAGTTTCTTATCGGAAGAATTTTTCTTATCAAACGATAGTACATTAAAAAATACTTTTTCATTGCAGAAATCGTAAAATCTAATAAACTGTTTATTGTCTGATTCAGTGATGTTAACTATTCTTTCTTTTTGCTCTAGGACAGATGTGTAGTTCAATATTTGAATAACTGCTTTACCGGTTAGCTTCAACATTCTGAAAATTTTATTAATCGATTCCTCTATCTCATCCCTAGAAATATTCGCAAAAGTATTTCCAAGAGATAAGATATAATCGAATGAATTGAAAAACGATTTATCGATTTCTACTACTTTTCTATTGTAGATCTCGACCTTAACATTGTGTTTCTTAAAATTTTCCTTAGCTTGCTCAAGCATTTGAGAGGAGGGTTCGAATGCTGTCACGTTAAATCCGGATTTAGCCAAAGCAATTGAATCAGCACCGCTGCCTGCACCAAGGTCGGCAACGGTTTTACCTGATTCTAATGAGAGGGTGCGAATGAAATCAATTTTATTTTTGATCTGTTTCTCGAGCGGAATCATTTCATCATATTGCTCGGCAATGTCGTTGTAGAAATTGGAGTTCGTCATTATTTTACTGCGTCGATTTTTGAAACCAACTTGTCTAGTTCTTCTTCGCCAAATACTGTTTGAATCCGATCAAACAATTCACGCTCTTCTTTTCTGATATGCTGCTCGAGTATAAATCCAAGATCATTTAATATTTCCTCTTTTTCATTGGAATTTTTTAACTGACCGATTTTGAATTCTATTTCTTCATGTTCGATTAAAAGCTCATCGATAAGTTCATCAATTTTTTCATCTTTGTTTCCGACAGCCGGGAAAAGAATATCTTCTTCGTTTTTGAAATGAAATTTTAATTCGTTCTCCCAGGCATTTATAACATAATTGGATTTGTCGTCAATATCATTAGGTAAATTCTTATAAACCGGGGAATCCTTTTTTATTAACTGTGCTAATTTTAAACCGTGATGATGATCATGGGATAAACCGATTAATTTTTTGTGTCTTTTCATAACGCTAATAGTTCTTTCTCTAATTCAATTGATTTTGGAAACAATATATTATTTTCTAAATGAACATGTATATGCAAATCTTTTTCAAAATCATGCAATTCTTGATAAGTTAATTGAAATGTGTTACATGCATCTGCAGGCGGAGTAAAATTGTTAGTCAATGTTCTTATTCTTTCCAATGCACTGCCGGCATTTGAGTGTTCAGCTTCCATTGATTCGATTGGATTTTTTACTGTCTTGAAACCACCGACTCTAGGTTTCTCATTAAACTTTTTGCAATCAACCAAGTAGCGTATTATATGAAAAAGTATCGTTTCTTCTTTATGCATGTGAGAATACATCTCTCCAGCAACATCCTCGAAAAGTGATTTTATTTCAATTAATTCAGGATATTTATTTCCGTGTTTAAATGCGACTTTTTCTAAATGAGGAATCATTTGAGGTATTGCATTTCTTACATACGAGTGATGATTATTGACAATATATTCTGTTAGAAATTTTAGATCCCAATTCTCATAGCGTTTCTCTTCTTGAACTCCAGATGATAAAACGGAATCCAATTCGGATAGTATTGTTTGAACACTTACATTTTTTTCGTCGCATGCTTCTTTAAGCGGACGATTTCCTTTACAACAAAAATCAATTCCGTGTTTTTCGAAAACATGAGCTGCTTTGATGTTAGATGTGAGAATATCTTTAACAATTATTTGGTTTGGATCTATTTGAAATGTGTCGGTAAACATTTTATACTCCTAGTTTAGTTTGATTCTTAATTACTTCTAATGTTTTTTGAATATCTTGATTAAGTCCTACTTGTTGATGAATTATTTCACCTTCTTTGTTAAGTATTGTTATAATATTAGAATGAGAAAATGAACCGTCATTTTCTTCTTTGTATCTAAATCCGGTTAACGCTGCTAAGTCATCAATATCACTTCGCTTACCGGTTAGTAATTGAAATCTAGCAAGATTTAAATTTTGGTTATCAGCAAATTCTTTTAGTCTTTCGGGTGTATCTCTATCGGGATCAATTGAAATTAGAGTGAACTGAACATTTCTTAATTCATCTTTCGTTAGTGCATCTTCAATTCTTCTCATATCGTTTGCAAGAATCGGGCATGCATAAGTACAGTTTGCAAATATCATTGTGAAAATTTGCGTTTTACCTTTCAAGTCGCCAATGTGAACATCATTGCCAAATTGATTTTTCCAATTTGAGTTTACTTGATAAACGGAGTTTTCAGAAAAGTTTGTCGATGCAGTTTCATCCATGTCTGTTGCACAACATGATTCAGCCTTTGGTTTTTCCTTTTGAAGTTTTGCTTCAGCTAAATTTTCGGAAGTACCCGAGAATGCAATTAAAGTAACCGATACTGCGGCTGCTAAAAAGATTACTAGACTAATGACTAATTTTTTCATTTTATTCCTCTCTTATTTTAAATCCATTGCACATCTAAACCCTAGATTACGGGTTGTGTAATTTGCTTTTAAGCTGCTTCTGAATGCGAAACGCATAAAGGCAGGATAGTTTGTAAAATCTGTCGCACCAACCGATCCGTTTCCGCAGAACAAGTTTCTGTTAATACCATTGCTTGCACGTGATTCACCGGTTACTAATGCATTGAAAAAATCTCTGGTCCATTCCCAAACCAATCCATGCATATCATGAACACCGTAATAGTTTTTAAAGACCGAGCCAACCGGTGGAAGAGATTCTGAATTTGGTTTTGAATACCAACTAATAATTCTTGATATGTATTTGTCATTCTTATAACCGTCGGCATGATTTTCATCAGCCATTGCAGCTAACTCCCATTCGGCAACTGTTGGTAAACGTTTGTCATGAAATTCCGCATAAGCTTTTGCAGCAAACCAGCTTACGTTTATCACTGGGGATTTGGGATTTACTTGCTGACCAAGTTTTTCGTCACTTTCCCAATGCATTAAATAATTTTGATCTGCAAAGAGCTTTGTAACATTTGATCTTTTCCATTTTGGATTTTTCTTAACAAATTCTAAAAACTGTTCATTTGTTACCGGGTATTTATCGATCAAGAATGATTCTACTTTTACACTTTGATCGGTTGTATCATCAACATAAAGCGGTGTATAGATTCCTGCCGGAATAATTGACATTTCTTGATTTTGGAATCCCGGTTTGTTTGCAACAAGCAGTTGAGCAAAAAATATTATTGCGATCGATATTTTAATTAACTTTTTCATATTTACTTTCTTGTTAAGGCATTGCTATTTTTATATTTCTTTACATCTTCAACTGTTACTGTTTCATTTGATTTATTGATTTCTTTATATACATAAGTAAGTACGGCTGCCATTTGTGTATCTGTTAATTGCTGCGGGGGCATAACGTTGTTATACTTTTTACCGTTTACAGTAATTTCACCGTTCATACCGTTTGCAACTGCGGCAATCATTCCGGCTTTACCGTTTTTCTTAATCCAGTCGGAATCTTTAATCGGTGGAAATACATTTGCCATTCCGGATCCGTCCATCATATGGCAAGCCGAGCATGTTGATTGATATAATTGTTTTCCCATTTTTGCGAGATCATCATTTGTGGAAGATGAATTTTCACTCTTCGATTCGTTATTAGCTGGTGGAGTTAAACTTGAATAATCTTGTTCAGATGCTTCGTTTGCAAATTGGGGAACATAATTTTCTTTAGTATTATTATCTCTGTAAGTCCCCGTTGTAGGGTCGATTGAGCCGAAATCTTTTTTATTTCCGCTGTAAAGTTCGTCTGCAGTTTTGTGTGAAAAAATTATTTCATCCTCAGGACCGGTTACGGCAATTTTACCAATTGCTCCTTTATTGAATGCTCTGAAAATTGAATGGTCCACAAGAATGAATTCACCAGGAACATCAACTTGAAACTCAACAATTGCGGAGCCGCCTGCCGGCACTAAGGTTGTCTGCACATTTTTTTGATTTCTTGTAGTGCCGCCTTCTTGATAAACAACGTCAAATATTTCACCAATAACATGGAAGGATGAGACTAAATTTGGACCGCCATTTCCAACAAATAATCTTACTTTCTCACCAACTTTAGCTCTTAAAGCTTTATCACCAACCATTGAGCCAACCGAACCGTTGAAAACAACATAGTCGGGATTCTCTTCTAATGCTTTTTCCATACTGAATGGTTGATAACCTTCTTCACCGTATTTGCCTTCGGTATAAAATTCACTTTGCATCACATAGTATTCTCTATCAACCGGAGGTAATCCCTCTTTTGGTTCTACTAGGATTAATCCATACATACCATTTGCAATATGTAAACCAACAGGAGCGGTTGCACAGTGATAAACATAAAGTCCGGGATTAAGAACTTTGAAATTGAATACTGAAGTATGTCCCGGAGTAGTGAAGGATGCCTCTGCGCCGCCACCAGGGCCGGTAACAGCGTGAAGATCAATATTATGTGGAAGTTTACTTGAAGGGTGGTTGTGTAAGTGAAATTCAACTTCATCACCTTCGCGAACTCTAATAAAACTTCCTGGTACTTCACCGCCGAATGTCCAAAATGTATATTCGACTCCATCGGAAAGTTTACCGACAAGTTCTAGAACTTCCAATTCAATTTTTACTTTTGCCGGATAATCACGAGTTATCGGCGGGGGAACATGTGGCGCTTGCGTTAATTTTGCAGTAATTACTTCTTGAACTTCTTGTGATTTGCTTTCATCACACGACGATAATATAAATGCTGCTATTGTCAGTATTAAAAAAGCAGTTATATATTTTATTTTTTTCATTGTTTCCTCTCCTTTATAAAAACAGAATATTTTATCTGATTTTTTTGTAAAAAATTTTTAATGACTGTGTGAACTTCCCTTTGCCTCTTGACCATGACCGGCATGATCAGAAAGCTCAGAGGATTCATAAATTGCTTCAACAAAGTGCATAAACTTAACGTAGTTTTCTACATATTCACGTCCGGCTTCTACATTTTTTATATCAAAATTCTTTGCATCAATTACATTTTCAAAATAATGATGAAGACTATTGTGAAGTTTATCGCTTAACAATTTATACAATTCCGTTAGTGATTCATTTTCGATTGATATATCAGCAGCCGGAATTGCGAGACCCAGATCCCTTCCTGCTTCTTTTAAGCCGCTGTAAGAAGCTCCTTCGCCCAAACGATGTAAACGAACGAAAGTTTCAAAAAAGTACATATCTGCCATTTCTTGAGCTTCTTGGCTCTGGGTTCTAACTTTAAGCGTTTTTTCAAATGCTGTTTTGACTTCATCTTCGTGTTCAGCTTGAATCCATATCAATGCATGGTCAAGGTTTTGTGTTTCAATAGCTTTTTTGGCAGCTAATACAACCGGTCCATCGACACCATCACAGTGTGCAGAAACCGGGTTTGTAATAAAGAACAAAAGCGATAATATTAATAAAGGAAAACTCTTTCGTCTCATTTGGTACCTCGCTTCATATTTCTGAATATTTAATGTCATAAATGGAATCTCTTGTCTTATTTAATCTGCTAAAAAATGCTGCTTTTCCTGGGCAGCATATAAACAGAATATTTTATCTGATTTCAATATAAGGATAAAAAGATATCGTGTCAACAATAAAATAAAAAAAATATCAGGGGAGAGATTATCGACTAAAAAAAATGGAATTAATCACTAAAATTAATTCCATTCTTTTAAAAAAGTAACAAAGATAACTTGAGTTAAAGTTTACCGAAGCTTATTAAGAAGATAGTTTAACAATTCGTGTTTATGTACACGAACTTGTTCCATGGAATCTCTTTCGCGAACGGTAACAGTTTTATCTTCTAAAGTTTGTGTATCGACTGTAATGCAGAATGGAGTTCCGTTTTCATCTTGTCTACGGTATCTTCTTCCTACCGCACCTTTATCATCAAAGAAAACTCTTAGGAAGGGACGAAGATCAGCTTCAATTTCTCTGGCAATTTCCGGCATCCCGTCTTTATTTACGAGGGGGAAGATCGCGGCTTTAATTGGTGCAAGTTTCGGATTGAATTTAAGAACGACTCTAGTTTCACCGTTTACTTCTTCTTCATTGTAAGCATCAACTAAAAATGCCATGAACCCGCGGCTTACACCGCCGGAAGTTTCAATAATAAACGGAATGTATTTCTCTTTGGCTTCTTCGTCAAAATATTTTTGTGATTTTCCGGAGAATTCTTCGTGTCGGGATAAATCAAAATTTGTTCTGTTATGTATGCCTTCAATTTCTCCCCAGCCAAACGGGAATTCATATTCGATATCGGTTGCGGCTTTAGCATAGTGTGCTAATTTATCATGAGGATGATCATGAAATCTCAATTTACTTGAATTCATTCCCATCTGCTTGTACCATTCGATTCTTTTTTCCTTCCAGTATTCAAAATATTTTTCATCTTCTTCGGGTTTTACAAAGTATTGCATTTCCATCTGTTCGAATTCACGAGTTCTAAACAAGAAATTTTTTGTGTTGATTTCATTACGGAATGCTTTACCGATTTGCGCAATACCAAATGGAAGTTTTTGTCGACTTGCACCTTGCACATTTAAAAAATTAACATAGATGCCCTGAGCGGTTTCGGGTCTAAGGTAAATTGCATTTTCTGTTTTTTCAACCGGACCGAGAAATGTTTTGAACATAAGATTAAAACTGCGTGGTTCTGTAAATTCTCCTTTGGTTCCGCAATTGGGACAGTTTGTCATCGCAAGAAGTAGTTTATTTATATCACTGTCTTCAAGAAGTGATTCGAATTTTCCTGTTGCTGATTCATCAGAAGTATAAATTTCATTAAATGATTGAGCTATATCGTCGGAAACATTATCAGAAAACTCTTTGAGAATTTTTTCAATTTTCTTATCTGAAATTTGTTCGGCTAAAGTATCCAATCTAAAGCGGGCTTTACATTGTTTGCAATCTATCATAGGATCGGTAAAGTTCTCAACGTGTCCTGAAGCTTCCCAAACTTTTGGATGCATAAGAATTGAAGCGTCGAGACCTTCAATATCTTCACGGTAAGTCATGGCTTTCCACCATTCTTCTTTGATATTTTTGAGAAGTTCAACACCAAGCGGACCGTAATCCCAGCATCCGTTCAAACCGCCGTAAATTTCACTTGATTGAAAAACAAAACCTTTTCGCTTTGCGAGAGAAACAACTTTTTCCAAAACACTTTGCTCTTTAGCCATCAGTAAATCTTCCTAATTCTATTAAAATGAAAGGCAAATATACAATTTTGATACGCAATACTGAAACACTGGGAAATAGTGGGAAAGTAAGATGAACAATAAGAGGCTAACTTTTTAAGATAGCCTCTCAAGGTTTTATAGCTCAGCAACAATAATATTTAACTTAAGAAGTGCTTCATCAATCTTATCAATATCTTTTCCTCCGGCTGTTGCCATGTGAGGTTTTCCACCGCCACCACCGCCGACAATTTTAGCAGCTTCACCAACTATTTTTCCAGCCATGATCTTCTTATCTTTAATTAAATCATCGGTTACGACACAAACCATTTGTACTTTATCTTCAACTTGTGAAATTAAAAATCCAACGCCGGATTTCATTTTATTTCGTAATTCATCGCCCATCGATTTTAGTTCATCCATTCCGGTTACTTCTACCTTTCCTTTGAAGAGTTTTATACCGTTTATATCTTCTGGATTAGAAATGATATCGTCTATACCGCCAAGTTTTTCTTCAAGTTGAAGTTTTGCAATTTCTTTCTCAAGTTTCTTTTTTTCTTCAATCAATTCATTTATTCTGACTTCTGACTTCTGTATTCTGTCTTCTTGCTTTTTAATAAATTCTTCAACGCCGTGACCCGTAACCGCTTCAATCCTTCTTACACCACTAGCAATTGAAGATTCACTAACGATTTTAAATAAACCAATTTGTGATGAATTTTTAACGTGAGTTCCTCCGCAGAATTCCATCGTGTAATCACCGAATTGAACAACGTTAACTTTATCTCCGTATTTATCACCAAAGAACATTAAGGCTCCCATTTTTTTTGCTTGTTCGAAGGGAGTGTCTTTGTGATGTGTCATCGGAATATTTTGAAGAAGTTTTTCGTTAACAATGTTCTCAATCCTTTCCAATTCTTCCAGGTTTACTTTTTCAAAATGAGTGAAGTCAAATCGTAATCGATCCGGACCAACATATGAACCGGATTGTTGAACATGATTACCTAATACTTCACGAAGGGCTCGGTGTAAAAAGTGAGTCGCTGAGTGATTACGCATGATATCCCAACGGCGCGAAGAGTCAACCACTGCTTTAACTTTTTGTCCGGGTTTAAGTTCAACATTATTTTCTTTTTCTATTACATGAATAATTTTTCCCTCGAGTTTTGATAAACCAACAACGGGCAATTTTTTATCGTCTATTTCCAAATATCCTTCGTCGTCTATTTGTCCGCCCGCTTCAACATAAAACGGTGATTTATCAAGAATAACAAGCGTATCACCATTTTGATTATTTATTCCAAGAATTTCTGCTTCCGAGATCAATTCGTCATAACCGGTAAATTGTGTGGGTTTGTTTTCGGTTAATTCGAATTGGTTTAAATCATTGATTTCAACTTTGTGTGTGCCCTGCTTATCTTTTGTTGATTTTCTTGCTCGATCTTTTTGTTGGTTCATTAATTCGTTAAATCGTTTTTCATCAACACTAAATCCTTTTTCACGTGCCATTACCATTGTAAGATCAAGTGGGAAGCCGAATGTATCATAAAGTTTAAATGCATCATCACCGCTAATTAACTTTTCACTATTGACGTTTGTCTTTTTACTGATCTCATCAAAAAGTTCAATTCCTCTATCTAGAGTCTTGTTAAAACTTTCTTCTTCTGCCTTAATTATCTTTTTCACATTTGCTTTTTGATCTTTGAGTTCTGTGAAATAGTAACCCATGTTATTAACGACAGTATCAACAAGTTTATAAATAAATGGTTCTTTCAGATTTATATTTCTTCCGTAACGTGCAGCGCGTCTTAAAATTCTGCGAAGCACATAACCTCTTCCTTCGTTACCGGGAGTTGCGCCATCGGCGATCGCAAATGTTAATGTGCGGACATGGTCAGCGATTACACGCATTGCGATTTGATCTTTTTCGTTTTTGTACTCTACTTTTGAAAGTTTTGCGATGGCATCAATTATTGGCGTAAAAACATCGGTATCATAATTTGAGGATTTCTTTTGAAGAACCGCGCAAACGCGTTCAAATCCCATTCCGGTATCAACATGCTTAGCGGGAAGATCATGAAGTTTTCCGTTTTCGTCACGATTGTTTTGAATAAAAACGAGATTCCAAATTTCAATACATTTCGGATCACCGGCATTTACCCATTTGGGATTATCATAGTCATCACTAACATTTATATGAATTTCGGAACATGGACCGCAAGGACCTGTATCTCCCATCTCCCAGAAATTATCTTTTTCATCAAACCGTAAAACATGATCTGGATTAATATCAGTTTTAGTCTTCCAAATTTTATCAGCTTCGTCATCGGTTCTGTAAACGGTTGCCCATAATCTTTCTTTTGGAAGTTTCCAAACATCGGTCAATAACTCCCAAGCCCAAATGATTGCTTCTTCTTTGTAGTAATCGCCAAACGACCAATTTCCCAACATTTCAAAAAATGTATGATGATAAGTATCGTAACCTACCTCTTCTAAATCATTATGTTTACCGCTTACTCGAATACACTTTTGAGTATCGGCCGCACGTTTATATTCTCGAGAACCGGTTCCAAGAAACACATCTTTAAATTGATTCATTCCGGCATTTGTAAATAATAAAGTCGGGTCGCCATGCGGAACTACGGGTGCGCTGTCAACAATTCTATGTTCTTTTTCTTTGAAGAAATCTAAAAATGATTGTCTAATTTCCTTCGAAGTCATTCAAGTAAATCCTGTTTTTATTGAGAGGTCAAATATAAGAAAAAGGTTCATAAGACGAATATTTGTAAATACCTGCATTATTCACATGTGAGTAAATACTTTTAGATATACAATAAATAAATACGTTGAATAATTTTTTTTGTTCAACAAATTCATTTTTTTTATAATGTTTAACATCATGGAAAATAAAAAAAAACAACAAATTGGAATAATAGACCAGCTAACTCTATTATTGAGTTAATATACATCCTTTTAGACATTACTTTTAATAACTGATGTAACTATTGCTTTTTTAATGACTTAGTCTTACTTTTGAACTGTTCTCCAATCAATTAACGGCGCATCTTTGACTAAATACGCAGAGCTGACAGATTTAGAGTTAATGCAGAGAATTGCCAAGTATGATTCTCGCGCTTTAGAAGAATTATACGAACGTTATTGCGATTTGCTTTATACGCTGATAAAAAAAATTGCTCCCGACGAACTTACCGCCGAAACCATTCTAGTTGAAATTTTTGCAATCATATGGAAGAACATTGAAAAATTCGATTTTGAAACCGGCAATGTTTACACATGGATTGTTTCTCTAGCTAGAAACCGTGCAGTGGAATCTTTAAGACGAAGCCGTGATTCATCTTCAACATTAGATTTTTACGATGACGAATTCGAAAGTCTTTATATTATTCCTTACTTAGCTCGCGATATAGATACGCTCGACGCAAAAACAGCTTTTAAAGTAAAAGATAAAGTTGAAAAAGCTTTGGCTAGGTTAACCGACGCTCAAAAGTATGTTATTCATCTTGCTTATTATGATGGTTATACTTTGGATGAAATTGCGGATAAACTAAATATACCGGTAGAAACGGTTCGAACAAAAATTCTAACAGCCATGCACAGTTTGCGCGATAATTTATTACAGGGACAGACATAATGGCAGCTAACGCAATACATGAAATGATTAGTGCGTATGCCGCCGGGTGTATGGATAAGAAGAATTTTAAAACCTTCCGAGAATATATGTACGAAGGCGGTGAGCTTCCGGTAGGTGAACTAGGTGAACTCCAAAATGTAATTTCATTACTGCCGGTGATTTTAGAATTAGAAAAACCTAATCCCGCTATTAAAGACAAGGTTGCTAAAAAGTTAATAAGTCTTCAAGATGAGATAAAAGAAAAGATTCGTGTTACAAAACAAAGTACAAAGACAAGTGCAAAAACTGTTGTTAGAAGTTTAGAGCCTGAAGATGAAGATGAACTTAATTTATCAACCACCAATGATGAAACTAGACAAACCAGCTTTGATGAAGTACCGCCTCCACAACCGTTATCACCGCCGACAAGAGGTACGGAATTTTATGAGAGTGCAAAAAGAGTTAATCCACCTCCTCCTACATCAGTTTATGAATTACCACCAAGATCTCTTAAAGATATTGAAACCGATAATTCTTCCGGTAAAATTAAAGCATTATGGATTGCACTTGGTCTAAGTTTCTTAATTTTGCTTGGAACTATAATCATATTTCAATTTTCTTCAAAAGATTATGATTCACAATTTGCAGCTCTTGAAAGCAGAATAAACTCACTTCAACAAGAAGTTCAATCAACAAGAGATCTTGTTAACAGATTTGACGAATTGATTGAATTTATGAATTATAAAGACATTCAAATTATTCAATTATCTCCCGTGGATAACAACACAAGCGGCTACGGTAAATTGATGCTTTCTTTTACTCATCGCGAAGGTTTACTTGAATTATCAGAAATGCCGACATTGGGCACAGATCAAGCATTTCAAATTTGGTTAATCAGCGACGGAAGATCATACTCAGTCGGAAGTTATGTGCCAAGCCGGGCGCAGAAATATATCCCTATTAAAGACATTCCGTATTTACCGAAAAATCAAGTTGAACTTGTAAGAGTTACTATAGAACCTTTGACCGGATCGGAATTACCGCAAGGTCCTGCAGTATTATTCGGAAGTGTTAATGCTTCTGCCACTACTCCCGCTAGACGTTGAGTTTTTTGGTTTGTAAAGAATTAAAACCAATCCAAACAAAATCATAAACAGAGGCCAGTAATCGAATATGATAAGTGTAACTCGATGGGCGAATTGAACAATTCTGTTGTCAAACATTAGTATTGCTATCAATGAAAGTACCATAAAAAATAACGCAGAAACAAGAATCGGGAATTCAGATAGATTTTCTAAATACACTACAAATAAACCGGCACCTATTACAAATAATATACTCGGTAAAATTATATTGTAGTAATTCAGAATCTCATAATTTTCTATTACATACAATATTATTCCAATATTTAAAAACACAGTAGCAAAAAACAGTTTGCCTCTATTACCGGATTTAAATAAAGTGATTATTGTTATTAACCCATAAAACATAAATAGGAATGCAAAACCTTTTAAGAAAGATGTGTTTGTCAAACCGACAAAGTTCAAGAAGATAAAAATTCCCGCAAAAAATAAAGTTGAACCAATTGCTAAATAATTATTCATTAGCTAATACCTCGGTTTCTTCTCTTGGGATAAAATAACCAATAAATAAATAGAACAATAAAACTAATCCTAATGTAAAAAATGTTAGCAACATGCAAATTATTCTGATCAATGTTACATCAACGTTTAAATAATTTGCTAAACCTGAACAAATACCCAGTAATCTTCTCTGTTTAACTGATCTTAAAAATCTCCTTTCAATTTTTTCATTTTCATCTCTGGAACTTTGTTTACCCTTCAAAAGAATCAAGATTCCGAGTAATAGCAAAACAAAAGAAAGAAAAATATTACTTCTTAAATCAATAGATTCAATAAAACGAAATATACCTATGACCGGAAGCCAATAGTAAACACCAACCCCGATCAACATAAAGCCAAATAATTTTGCTGAACTAATATCTTGAAAATTACTATTACCTTTTTGTGTTGGATGTTTGGGAATTAAAAATGCACAAATGATATAAGCAATAATTCCCCAACCACCAAGAATGGCGGTTAAAATAAAAATGAATCTCACTAAAAGAGGATGGATGTTCATATACTCAGCGATACCACCGGAGATACCGAGAAGCACAAAGTTATATGGTGAGCGATAAAGTCTTTTTTGTGAAGGGATTAATTGTTGATCGGAATATTGATTATCATTTTCTTCGTTTTCTATTTTCTTTTCTTGTTCATTCATTAAAGAATAAGATGAGAATTAAGAATCAAATTTTCTAGAACTTTCTCTAGTGTTGATTGTTCTGATTTCAGTTACAATTTTATCCACACGAGCATCATGAAAATGAGATTCAATATAATCGAAAATTTGAAATTCATATGCGAGAACAATTTTTGGTGCAAATGTTTTCTTGAGAAGTTTATCATAATAACCGCCTCCGTAACCAACACGTTGACCCGAAACCGAAATTGCAAGTGCAGGAACAATTACTAAATCGATATCACTCATGTCCTCGTCGATTCCGACGTGAGGTTCAAGATAACCTTCGTTGTTCTTTACCAAATATTCCCAACCCATAAAATTAAACCGGTTGAATGTCTTGGTTCTCTTGTTGAGTTTAGGGATAACAATAACTTTACCCCAGCCTTCCATGTAGTTGATTAATTTTTTTGTATCAACTTCGCCCGGTCTGCTGGCAATATAGCAATGAACTGTTTGAGCATGAACGAATTCATCTAATGTAGAAAGACGCTGAATTATTCTTTCTGTTTTTTGTGAGATATCAACCGAAGTTAATTCAGTTCGTCTTTGTACTACAAGTTTCCTTGCTTCGGATTTTGGGATAAGTGTTTTCACATTTCCAAATAAGTTATTGTTAATTGCAATCAATATAAAAATTAAGTTTCTCTTTAGAAAGGGAAACTGATTTGATTCTAAATGTTATTTTTGAGAAAGAAAATGGGTTTTCTGTTGTGTAATTTCAGAAAAGGAAATTTTATAATTATTCGAAACAATTCTGAGGTAAAAGATGAAGGACAAATTTTTACAAGAAGCTTTGAATGAGGCAAAGAAAGGTTATGAAGAAGGCGGCATTCCGATCGGTTCGGTTTTGGTAATTGATGGAAAAATAGTCGGTAGGGGACACAATCAAAGAGTTCAAAAGGGAAGTGCAATCCTTCATGCAGAAATGGATTGTTTTGAAAACGCCGGAAGATTAAAAGCAAAAGATTATCAAAGAGCCGTTTTATATTCAACATTATCACCATGCGATATGTGCAGCGGCACAGCATTGTTATACAAAATTCCAAAGATTGTCGTTGGTGAGAATAAAACTTTTAAAGGACCGGAAGACTATGTCCGTTCATGCGGTGTTGAAGTCGAAGTTGTAAACGATCCGGACTGCATTGCCTTAATGGAAAAGTTTATTCAAGAAAATCCTGAATTATGGAATGAAGATATTGGTGAGTGAAATAAATTAGTATTGATGAATACTTTATCATAGTAATCAAAGTTCTTTTTTATAACATCGTCTTCTTTTATGCTGACGATGTTCGAAGAATCTCCATTGTGCTTGAACTTTGGAGTTGTCTTCAAGTTCTCTATTTGTTTCTACAATTCGAATATTATTTTTAATGATCAGCTTGTTTATTTCATTCATTAAAATTGCGTTCACACCTTTATCCTGCATATCGGGACGAACAGCGGTTAAGTACAAATCCAACCCCGGATTGTTTTTCATCGCTTTAAGAATATGAATAAAGCCAAACGGAAATAATTTTCCCTTTGCTTTTTGAAATGCTTTTGAAAGAGACGGCATCGTAATTCCGAATGCAACCATTTCATTTTTTTCATTCAGAACTACAGGTAAGTATTCCGGTTTAATAAAACCGAAATATTGTTTTACATACATGTCGATTTGCTTGTCGGAAAGTTCAACAAAACCGTAAAGATCTTTGTATGAAGAATTAATCAAATAAAACATTTCTCTGGCATAAGGTAGAAGTTCTTTTGGCTTGTTCACACGAAGCACGCGGAGTTTGTTTCTTTTTAATGCAATATCGCTGATTCGGCTGATCTTTTCAGGTACGGGATCGGAAGTCATTTTAACTTGGTATTCAATCCAATCAATGTCCTTTGAGTAACCGTGCCTTTCAATTAGTTTGGGATAATATGGGTAATTATAAATTGCACCGAGTGTGCTTACTTCGTCGAAACCTTCAATTAGTGTTCCTTCGCCGTCCATATCCGTAAAGCCAAGCGGACCGTGGACTTCATGCATATCTTTTTCTTTAGCCCAATTTTCAATAGCGGTTAAAAGTGAAGAACAAACTTCTTCATCGTCGATAAAATCAATCCACCCGAAACGCATAATTTTTTTATTGAATTTATCATTGAACTTGTGATTAATGATTCCTGCAATTCTTCCTACAAGTTCGTCGTTTTTGTACGCAAGCCAATATTTTGTTTCGCAAAAATCAAAGGCGGGATTTTTATCAAATCGTAGAGAAAAAAGCTCTTCCTTCTTAAGTGGCGGCACCCAATACTTATTGTTCTTATATAACTTGTATTGAAAATCTACAAAGCGTTTTAAATCTTTATCCGTTGTTACTTCTTTTAATGATATACTCATATTCTCCGGCAGCCAAAATTACGAAGTCGAAAGGATTAACTTTTCGAAGCGATGAATTTCGTAAAGAAGAAAGCTGTTTTCTTGTTTAAAATGTATCTATCAAAAAAGTAAAAATATTTTAATGATACAAGTGATTAATTTTATATGCTTTCTCTATTTATCGATTTGATATCCAATTTAACGATGAAATTGGATTATTAAGCTGTTGTTTCCATTAAACTTGATTGTATTGAGAAATAGAAATATTTTGATTGCCGACTATCAACTTTTATCAAACATTAATGAACCAACCGGATTTGATACTTACCTCATACATACCAATTATACTTGGCGTAGTTTTAATACTATTTAATAAACTTATTACAGAGAATTACGAAAAAATAACCGAACGAGACGGCTCAGCTTTCCCAAGATTTATAACTATAACGCGTTTAATTATCGGCGGAGTATTTTTTATTATTGTCGGTATTATAAAATTATTTGAAAGTGCAATTTAATTATTTACAAGAAATTATTACTCGGCAAAGATTAGGTTATTTATAAAACACACTTTTTATCATCTCCACTCAAATTTTCGTATATTGAAAAAACACTCACCAAAAATCATTTGTAAAATAAATATAAGAGGAAATCATGCCTTACCACGAAGACCTCGACAAAATTGCTATTTCTGTTAAGTCACACAGGTTGTTAAAAAAACTTCTAAAAGAAAATCCCAAACTTGAAGAAATAATGTTCGCTGCAAAGAATGAAACCGAAGCATTAATCGGAATTAAGGAATGGGTAATAACTTATTTAAGGGATCATCCCAAAGCACTTGAGTATTATGAAAGAGGTCCGTCAAGCGGTTATT
>QZJX01000077.1 GCA_003599395.1 Ignavibacteriales bacterium
AATTAATTATAAAAGATTACTAACAATCTCATCACATAATGAGTAGCCCTTCGGACTAAATTTAATAAAATTATCCTCTAATACTAAGAAACCATCTGAACTGTATTTATTAATTAATTCTTCCTTTTGAGTTAACCAGTTCCCGTCAAAATTACTTTTGTAATCATTTATATCTATTCCTTTACTTCTCAATGCTAACATAACGTATTCATCATGCCGCTGATCAGAAGTAAGTATTTCTGATCCGGCAATCGGTGAACCATTTTTCATTTTTTCTATATAAAAGTTTAACGATGAGTAATTCCACCAACGCTGTGAATTTATAAACGAATGTGCGGAAGTACCAAAACCGAGATAATCATGGTACCTCCAATATACGTTATTGTGCATACACTCCAATCCATCTTTAGCAAAGTTTGAAACTTCGTATTGCTTAAATCTTTTTTCTTCAAGTTGACTGATTGTGAATTCATAAAGATTAGCGTCATGATCGGAATCTTGCATTTGAACTTTACCATCAAGAACCATTTTATTGAGTATTGTTCCCTTCTCAAGAATTAAGCTATAGGCAGAAATATGTTTAATCGGAAGAGATGTGGCGATCTGAAGATTCTCATTCCAAATTTCTTTTGTTTGATTTGGCAAGTTGAATATTAAATCTATTGATATATTTTCAAAACCAGCATCTGCAGACGAATATACTGTATCAATTGCAGTTTTAGAATCATGTATTCTAGTTAGAAATTTTAGTTCACTTTCATTAAAGGATTGGATGCCGATACTTATTCTATTTATTCCAACTGATTTGAAAGCTTGCAGTTTATCTTTTGTCACCGTACCGGGATTCGTTTCTAGAGTAACTTCCACATCTTTACGTACATCGAATTTTACCTTGATTGATTCTATTATACGCCCGATATAATCCGGCTCCATGAATGAAGGAGTACCACCACCAAAAAAAATAGAAATTATTTCTCTGCCGGATGAATGTTCCAGACTTCTAAGTTCTATTTCTTTAAGTAAAGCATCCAAATAATTTTTTACATTATCATAGTTTATTATAGAATAGAAATCACAATAAATACATTTGTGATCACAAAAAGGAATATGAATATAAATTGCGGTTTGCTTCACTAATAAGAGTGTAATTTATTTCTATTGATTTGCAAATGTAATACAATAAACGATAAGAAGTAATTTGATATGTATAATTTTATGTCGAGTAAAAAAAATGGGCCGGTGATAAGCCGACCCACAAAAAACAATCTATAAAACTCCGAAAGACAACCCGGCGGTAATTGTTCCGCTTTTAGCTGCTTTATAATCAATGTTAAGATTAACAACTGCTAACTTAAATGAAAGACCGGCAGTAAATCCAACTGAGTTTTTACCATCGATGTCAAACTCTACTTTTACATCTTGTGGTCCAACTGGTGTGTCATAATTGTAATTATAACTTACTGTTGTCGTAGAACTTTCGGTTGTCAAGCCAAGGTAAGGTGTAACAGCAAAAACTCCACCAAATGTTTTGCTTGCATAAAGTCCAAATTGAGTTGCGTTACTTTCAAAAATATCTCCGACAGTTAGTTTTTGATAGTAACCACCGACACTCAGATCAACTGGCAATTTGTCTTGAAACCATACATTTGTGTTGTGGATTAAACCAAAACCAAAAAATTCGAATTTGCCAAGATCTTCAATATCCAAAGATGGAAACCATCTCAATACGAGATTTGTCCCCATTACAGTACCAAGTGTTAATTGAATATTAGCCGATGGTAAAAGCGTTAATCCATCAAGATAACCGTAAACATCTTCAATAACTTCTTCATAAGGTTGAACTTGTTGACCACCAACAGTTCCGCCGCCGAATCTTACTTTAAAATATTCATTTTCGGAACCAATAATTGTAGGTCCGCTAAATGTTACATCCCAATATTTTGAAAGTAACTCAGATTTTGCCGATTGATAACCGGGGGAACCGGGATTAATTCCAGAGTTTGCAAGAATAGCATCAGCTTGTTGAGAATTATATCTAAATGAACCGCTTGAAGAAAAAGTTTCGTCATCGGATGAAAAAAATGTTCCGGTACCTACAACTCTCAATCTAGCTGTAAATCCAAATTTCACCGGAGCAGGTGGATAAGCGAACCAGCCGGAATTTAAATTAGAACCGAAACCACTTGTGATTGGTGCTACATATGCAGACGCTGCATCAGCAGAAAGATTTGAAAGTGTTTCATCCAAATTTTGTGATTTAATTGAGACAGCTAAAAATAGTACTGACAATAAAAGGATGTATCTTTTTTTCATTACTTCCTCATGTTGTGAATTAATTTCAAATTTATGCGAAATAGTTTTAATATCACTTGACGCTCATCAACTCTTTTGCACTTTTTAAATTAGCTTCGGTTATATTTTCGCCACCAAGTAATTTTGCAACTTCATGAATTTGTTCGTCTTCAGATAATAATTTAATCGATGTTGATGATCTATTTTCTTTTTCAATTTTCTGCACAAAATAATGATGATCGGCTAAACCTGCAATTTGTGGTAAATGAGTAATTGCAATTATCTGATGATGCCTTGATAATTCTTTTAATGATTGTCCGACTTTTTGAGCAATTCTACCGCTCACACCTGTATCAATTTCATCAAAAATTAGTAGCGGCAGTTTATCATTCTTAGCTAAATTCATTTTCATTGCTAGCATCACACGTGATACTTCACCACCAGATGCCACTTTTTGTAGCGGTTTAACATCTTCACCTAAATTTGTGGAAAGATAAAATTCAACTTTATCGGTTCCACGTGGGGTAAATTTAATTTTATTATTATCCAGTAAAATAAAATTTTCATCTGTCAACGAGGGAAATTCTTCATCAAATTTCACTTCAAAAATCGATTCGTTTATACCAAGATATTTTAGTGATTCTTCAATACCCCTTTTAATTTCTTTGGCGGCTTTTTTTCTTTTTATTGATATCTTCTTCGCAGTCTCACCGGCTTTGATTCTAAATTGTTTTAACTCATTTTCATAAATTTTCAATCTTTCATCAAAACCTTCCACCAAGTCAAACTCATCGCCTATTTTTTTTCTATGTTCAATAACGGCTGAAATCGAACCGCCATATTTTTTCTTAAGCAGGCCAAATGTTCCTAGACGATCTCTAATTTCTTTTAATCGTCCGGATTCGAGATCTATATTATCTTTATAACTTCTTACAAAATCTGCTACATCATTAATTTGCGTTAAAGCGTTTTTCAGTTCATCTAATTTTTCAATGAATGATGAATCAATTTCCGAAAGTTCTTCTATTTGATTTTTTATTTCGCCAAGTTTATCATAAATCGATTCGTCAGATTCGTATAGTTCCGAAAAAATTGATGTAGTTAGTTCCAAAAGTCGTTCCGAGTTTTCAAGAATATTCAATTCATTTACTAATTCTTCCTCTTCACCTTCAATGGGATTTACAGAATCGATTTCTTTAATCTGGAATTCATATAATTCCTTTTTCTCTTTAAGTAACTTTTCTTTTTCCCTTAGTTCTCGAACTTCAGTTAAAATATTTTTTAAATCACTTATCTGTTTTTTGAATAAAGAAAGTTCTTCGTCCAATTCGGCAAAATCATCCAGCATTTCTATGTGAGTTTCTTTTCGTAATAATGATTGATGTTCATGTTGTCCATGCAAATCAACAAGTAAGAAACCGAGTTCTTTTATAAGGTTTAAGGGAACTGGGGTATCATTAATAAAACAACGATTAGTTCCTTTTAGAGAAATTTCTCTTCTGACGATCATTTCCGGCCAGAAGTCTATATCGTTTTCCTTTAGAATCTCTTCAAGCTTTTTATTTCCTTCAGCTTCAAAAATTCCCTCGACGATTGATTTCTCACTTCCTTTACGGACAACTTCGGTTGAAGCTCTATCACCGAGTAGTAAACTCATCGCGTCAATTAAAATTGACTTACCGGCACCGGTTTCACCGGTTATAATATTGAGTCCTTTTTCAAACTCAACATTAATTTTTTCAATTAATGCATAATCTTTTATTTGAAGGGATTTTATCATACACGAATATGAAGTAATTTGGCACTAAAGTTAAAACAAAAAAAACTCATTTTCAGTGCTAATTTGACTTTGAGGGGGTGAAGGTTTATATTTCGAATCCTATTTTGAAATTAAAGTTCTTATAAAAATTACATCGCGGGGTGGAGCAATTGGTAGCTCGTCGGGCTCATAACCCGAAGGTTGTAGGTTCAAGTCCTGCCCCCGCTACAAAAACAAAAATCCTCAATCGTAAGATTGGGGATTTTTTGTTTTAAAGGAATATTCTATCGGGCTCCTCCTAATTCATATTTATATTCGATAACGAAGAGGAAAGCCAATCAACAAACATTGATCCAACTGAGTATATTCCAATCACTGCAACTAGTAATCCAATTAACAGTAAAAAAATAATCAAGTAATCATCGGTGTCTAAGTTTGATATGACTTTCATAAATCACTCCGAAGTTATTTTTCAATTTTCCCCCCGGAATAATTTGGATAAAAGCGAAACGAATTGTTAAAAACAATATAGCGAACGGAAATTTATGTTGCAATACATAATAACTAATATCCAAAATGGTGGGCAATATCATCTTCGTTTTCGTTTCCCCCACCACCGGAAAAATAATCTTTGTGATCGACCAAATTTGTAATCCATCCTTTATGCTGAATTAGTTCATACAAAATCTTATCCTCTTTGGTGATCAAGTGTTTGAGGATTTCCTTTTCTTCATAAGAAAGCTTATTATAGAAATCGGATTCGGTCTGAATATTTCTGTAAATGCTCTTCTTTTGCTTAATTATACTGCTTAGCTCTTCAATAAGGATATCGTGATAGGGAGAATGATAAAGAGTTAATTCATAATTAATTTTTGACATAACACCTCGTAAAAGATTTTATTAAAATTAATTAGATCGAAGGAGGGTGTAAAGTTAAGTTAGTGTTATGATTCTGTTAAGCTAATGTGAAGAAGTGTTATAATGCTTTGCCTTTGATGTCGTGATCAGTTTGGTCAAACAGATCAATAATATCTTTTTGATGATCATCTAGTTTTGTGATTTGTAATTCTGCTTCTCTTCTGAAGAATCCGGCTTCATTTAGATTTCTATTTAATTCTTGGGCTTTTGATAAATCCTTTTTCGCGCCTTGATAGTCTTTCTGTTTTAATTTAATTAGACCTCTATTCAAGTAAGCAACATCATAATCTGATTTAAGAAGTATTGCCTTGGTATAATCAGCTTTAGATGCTTCAAAATCTTTTAGTTCTTCATGTAACTTTGCACGTTGAAAATAAAGTCTTTCCATATGCGGTTTTAGTTTGAGTGCATGATTAATATCTTCAATTGCTCCAGTAAAATCTTTTGAGTAAGATTTGTAAAAACTGCTGCTTAGCAATTCCTCGAAGTCATCTATCTCAGGTTTCTTATTGAAATCGAACTGCTTAAGAAATTTTTTCTTTTTGAGATATAGAAAAACAGAAAGAAAAATTATTGCGAGTATTAAAGCTGTTCCAAATATTTGTAAGAGAATAACTTCCATCTTGTCCGATTTAATTTTGAGTTGGAATATAATGAGAAAGATGTAAATAGCAAACGTGAAATATCACATTAGAACAGAATCAACTTATGAAATCTGGAGGAATACCGGTAATTATTACTTATTATAAAATGGTAATAGTTGCACATTATTGTACAAATGTTAACAAAAAATCAGCAGACTAAAATAAAAATGATGATTTTGAGTGAAAACTTGCTTGGCACTTTTCTTGTTAACTATAGAGAAAGCACCCTCAGAAAAAATTAGTGGTTCCCTCCCACTAACATGATGCCCTTAAAGGTGAGTCCAAAGACTCACCTTTTCTTTTAATAATCAATCGTAATTATTCTACCTGATGTAAATCCGAAGAAATCTTTTCCTTCAGCAATTTTCAATCCGGCGATTAAATCATACTGTGTGTGACCATGAGCTTCCAGACACATTTTGCAAACTGAAATCTGTACTCCGGATTTCACTAATTTATCGATCAAAGTACGTGATGCTTCAAAGTTCTTAAAACGAATACTCTCTTTATCTTTTAACATTGCAACTACACCATCGATATCTACGTAAACAAAAACATCGTAGTCATGTGACATCTTTTCAGCAAATGTTAATGCCATTGAAACACGATGGGGATCATTGCTGGTTATATGAACAAGAAATCCATTCTTTGCTAATAAAACATTTGATAGTGATAATAGTACAATACTAAATAGAAGTAGTGTTCTAAACATTTTCATTCATTCCTCCGTGAGGTTGTTGGTAGGTTGGTCTATCAATTATAACTAAACAATTTGCCATCATATCGTGTAGTGCTTGTTTCTTTTCTGTGAACGCAGCCATTATATAACCGATATTAAGAATTAAACCGGAAAGAATTTTCCCAAAATATCTGCCCGTTGCACGACCGAAAGAAATTCGATTTCCTTGTAAATCTGTTACCTTGATACCAAGCGCCATCTTACCTAAGGTGGCTTGTTTCTTAGAAGATTCCATCAAAGCAAAGTAAAGCCATTGTAAAATTATTGAGAACGCAACAATGATTAGTATGACAAATACAAAAGCAACTATAACTCCCGCTTTTACATCATCATCATAGTATTGAGCAAACGAAACATTTGAAAAATCTTCATAAGCGTCAAAATTCTCAAAAGCAAAAATTCCAAGTCCAAATATGATATAAACCGGTAAAAGAATAATAAATGTAACAGCCCCTATTAACAATTCGTCGATTAAATAAGCAACAAATCTTCTCCAAAATCCGGCATAGTTAAATTGTAAATTATCCATAACATCCTCTTTGTTTTATTCAGTGTAAAATAATCAAGTATAAGTTAGGACTCAATTAGTATTTCCGATCCGGGATCTGGCGCGTAAACTTTTGTATCCGGAAATTCTTTTAGTATGTTAAACCCGAACCAATCACGTGAACTATTTTCGCCATGAAGCAAAACTACTTCGTTTGGCTTATATTTTTTTACCAGATCGAAAATCTCAAGTCTGTTTGAATGAGACGGGAATGTGAATTTGTTAACTTCACATTTCATCTCTATCGATTCGGAATATTCTGTTAACTTAATCATTTCACCTTTGATTGCCGATGTTATTTTATGAGCCGGACTTTCATCGTCAACATATCCGACGAAAAATATTCCGAAATCATTTTGTCTAAGCCAATGTTTAGCGAGCTTAAACGAAGTTGTATTTTCGATCATCATTCCCGAAGCTGCAAGCACAATTCCCGGTTTTTTGTTGAAATGTGTGAAATCATTTATCTCCATCAAATTTTCTTGAGGAATATTTCCGAGCTCAAAATTTTTATCACGCACATTGACTTTGTACCGGTTTTTATCGTACACTTGCGAAATTTTCGATGCAATTCCTCCGGTGTAAATTGGAACATCCGTTATATTTCCTTTCTTCATTAAAGAATATATAATTGCAAGAATTTCCTGAGTCTTGCCGAGCGCGAAAACCGGAATTAAAACCGAACCGCCTTTTGAAATAATTTTATTTATTTCTTTTGCAAACCGTTTTTTTTCATCTTGAAGTGTAGGAATATTTTTTGTTGATAATGAACCGTATGTGGTTTCCGTTATCAAAGTATTGATTTGACCTTTTGGAAGTTGCGCACCATTCATTATTTGCTGAGGGGAAGTTTTTAAGTCCCCGGTATATAGATACGATCGATGTTTAAATTTAATATGGATAGATGCTGATCCTAAAATATGCCCGGCATCATAAAATTTAACCCAAATCGGTTCAAGTGATTTATGCCGTAATCCCTTTAATTCAATTTCATCGGAATAATCGATTGCAACAATTGATTTAACGAGCATATCAATTTCTTCATGAGTATACAGAATCATTGATGGATCATTAAATTCTTTTTCAAGAATTGAAACAGAATTGTGTAATGTTAAATTTGCAATTTCTTGCGTTTGCGAAGTTGTATAAATAATTACATGAGGAAATTTTTTAATCAGCAATGGAAGTGCACCGATGTGATCTTGATGTGCATGAGAGATTAAAACATAATCAAGCGGAAGGTTTTCAATTAATTCAAATTTAGGAAGTGAGTCCATTCCTTTTTTCTTTGGATGGACACCGCAATCAAGCAGAAGCCCGGATCCATCTATATTTAAATAGATACAACTGGCTCCGATATCATCAGCACCGCCAAGCGGTATGATCTTGATCATTAGCAGCTTTTTTTATTTTCTAAATAAGTTAAGTCTTTTCCCAGTTTTAATAGTTTACCTTCCGTAAACACTTCTTGAATTATTTCGAATAGTTCTCGCTCTTCTTTTCTCACATGCAATGAAATTAAATTCCCTAACTTATCCAAGTTAGTTTCTAGATTTTTTTCATTTCTGATGAGTTCAACTAGAACCGATATCTCTTGATGTTCGGAGATTATTTGTTCACAAAGTTTATCAATCTTTTCAGTCTTTCCTAAAACAAAGGGAATTAAAATCAGTTCCTCGGCTTCAAAATGCGGTACAAGATGATCTCTAAACGTAATCAAAGTATATTCACGCTTACCTTTGATATCAGTAGGCAAACCTTTATAAGCCGGTGCATCTTTCTTGATTAGTTGAGCAAGTAAAAGTGCGTCGTGATGTTGACGCGATAATGGTATTAAACTTTTATGTCTTTTCATAACTGGCTAATTCTTTTTCGCTTCTTCGTTCTCTATAAAGCTGACCAATTTCGGCACCAATTAAAAAAAGAATTGAAGAATAGTAAATCCAGAATGCAACGATAACAAGCAACGCATAAGTTCCATATATTCTATCTAATGTTGCAATATTTGTTATATAATATCCGAAAAGCTGTCTTGCGATTTCCCAAAATATTGTTGCCGTTAAAGCAGCAACAAAAGGAACACGTTTTCCAAGTTTTGCGTAAGGGATAAGCTTATAAAAAACATAGAACATCAATAAAATAATTAGCAATGAGCCAATCGAAAGCAGCCAATCTACAAGCGGGGTTAGCTGAAAAAATCTAAGGATTTCACTTTCGAGCGCAAAAGATGAGAGAATATTAATAGCCGGGAAGACTAACATAGAGAGAAGTAAGAAAACAATTAGAAGAAGAACCATTCCCAAATCTCTTAACTTTCCAATAAGTAGATGTTTGTCGTCTGTGAAATGAAAAATACTGTTTAATATTGTTCTCAGACTACTAAACAATCCGCTGGAAATGAATAATAAACCTCCGGCACCTATATAACCGGCTAAAGTTTTATATTCAATTACTTCGGGTACGCGAGACATAATAATTGCATGCATCTTTTTTGCGTATTCCGGATAAGGAATGATTGTATTTAAAATTGTAGTAAGTTGCTCCTCAACCGTTGCAGAATCCAAGAGATTTCCGAGAATCGAAAACATGATCAAAGTTAGCGGAATTATACTTGCAAAAAGTGAAAAGGCAATACCACCACCGGAAAGAAACAGATGATGGTGATCCATTCTATTATACAGTCCTATAGCGTAGTATTTAACTTCTTCAAAAAATCTTATTAAAGTATGAAGCGTAAGATATTTTTTTATACTCTTAATACTCATTCATCTTTGCAGAGATTGATTTATAATAAATATCTAGTAATTCCTTTAATTCAAATGTGATTTCCTTATTAACAGTAAACTTTTCTCTTGACGTTTTTCCTATCAATGTAAATTGAGTTGCTGAAGCATTTACAATTTTTTCAAATTCTTGTTGATGATCTTTTTTAACCGAAACAATTATCCTTGACTGAGTTTCGGAAAATAAACTAAAATCTTCTCTGAATTTTATTGGAATATCAACTTCAAGTCCAATTGGATTTTCGTCATCTATAATTGCACATTCTGCTAAGGCTGTTATTATTCCCCCTTCAGATATGTCATGAGCAGACTGGATCAAACCGGCTTCAATTAATTCGAGAACCGTATTATGGAGGTCCTTTTCTTTTTGTAAATCTATCTTCGGACAGTTTCCTTCAACTTTTCCGTGAATAACTTTTAAATATTCACTTCCGCCGATTTCTTCATAGTCTTCACCTAATACATAAATTAAATCGTTAAGGTTTTTAAATTGAGCGGTAGTTACATCCGCAATATCTTCAATTAAACCAACCATCCCAATTACAGGTGTTGGGTAAACTGCTGCATCGGGACTTTCATTATAAAAACTAACATTTCCGCCGGTAACGGGAGTTTCAAAGAATCTGCATGCTTCACCCATTCCTTCAATAGCTTCTTTGAATGTCCAATAAATTTCAGGTTTGTAAGGATTACCAAAGTTCAAACAATTTGTTATCGCGAGGGGTTTTCCACCACTACAAACAATATTTCGTGCGGATTCGGCAACAGCTATCTTTGCCCCCTCTTTGGGATTGAGATAAACATACCTTGAATTACAATCTGTTTTTGCTGCAATTGCTTTATTAGTTCCTTTGATAAAAATAACCGCTGAATCAGAACCGGGACCAACAATTGTATTTGTCCTTACCATTGAATCATATTGTTCATAAACCCATCTTTTAGATGCTATGTTTGGGGATGAAAGAACTTTCTTGAAAACTTCCTTTAAATCTTTAGGTTGATCTAATTTAGATAAATCAAAATTTTGTTTTTCTTTTATATAGTTCGGTTCTTTTATGTCTCGATGATAAACCGGAGCACCTCCGCCTAATGCTAGATCAAATGGGTTTACTTCGGCTTTTAATTCTCCGTGTTGAGTTACTTCTAAAACTTTTTTGTCGGTCACATAACCAATTATTTCACAATTTAGATCCCACTTCTCAAATGTTTTTATTATATCATTTTCGCAACCCTTTTTTGCAACAACCAACATACGCTCTTGGCTCTCGGATAACATAATTTCGTAGGCTGACATATCTGCTTCACGAAGAGGAACTTTATCAAGATTGACCTTCATTCCGGATTCGCCTTTGTCACTCATTTCAGAAGTTGAACAAGAGATACCTGCCGCACCCATATCTTGAATACCGATTATCCAATCATTTTTTATTATTTCTAATGTTGCTTCAAGTAACAATTTTTCTGTGAAAGGATCACCAACTTGTACGGACGGACGTTTTGCTTCCGATGCTTCGGAAATTTCCTCCGAAGCAAACGTAGCACCATGTATTCCGTCTCTACCCGTTGATGAACCGACTATCATAACCGGATTACCTTCACCTTTTGAAACCGCTGATGCTGTTTGATTATGCTTAACTAAACCGATCGCCATTGCATTTACCAGCGGGTTCCCTTTATAGCATTCATCAAAGTAAACTTCACCGCCAACCGTTGGAACACCAAAACTATTTCCGTAATCTCCGATTCCCTTTACTACTCCTTCAAACAAGTAACGAGTTCTTTTATCATCTAATGTTCCAAAACGAAGTGAGTTTAAAGCCGCAATTGGTCTTGCGCCCATTGTAAATATATCTCTCAAAATACCACCGACACCAGTAGCCGCACCTTGATAAGGTTCAACTGCCGATGGATGATTATGACTTTCAATTTTAAATGCAATAGCTAATCCGTCACCAATATCAACCAATCCGGCATTTTCTTCACCGGCACTAACTAACAATTTACCACCATCGCGTGGTAAAGTTTTTAATAAAGCTATAGAATTTTTATAGCTACAGTGTTCACTCCACATTACACTGAAAATACCAAGTTCGGTGAATGAAGGTGTTCTACCTAAGCGTTCACAAATCCAACCATATTCTTCAGCGGTTAGCCCATGTTCTTTAGCAAGTTCTAAATTTACTTCCGGTTCTATCATATTTCTCTCGATAATGTCAAAATTAAATTGATTATAAATATAACACTTTTAAAACGCTTTGTTAAAATAAGGACAAAAGGTAAATTGATTTCCGAGATAAACCTTTCTATTTTTCACTCGTCTCAAGATAAAAACCTTCTTAATTATGTTGGAATTTACATGAAATCAAATTTAAACTACGATAAGTATTGGATAGCCGGCGGAATTATTATTATCATTCTAATGTTTTTCATATTCCCTTCCTCTCCATACAGTTCGGTTGATTTTCGATTAACACGTTCCGAAGCAATCAAAATTGCAAAAGATTATTTGAGCGATAAAGATATTGATTTTTCATCATACTCAGTTGAGGGATTTGTTGCCGAGCAATCAACAGTAAATAAGTATTTAAGTAAAACTCTTGGTAATGAAGAGTACTCAAAATTACTTAATGACCCAGACTGGAATTTATTTGGATGGACTATTTTTTTCCATCAAAATATATCCGGTGATATACCTCAGACCACCTATACTATACATGTCTCAAACAGCGGAAGAATTTCAGCTTATGAACGGGAAATCCCGGATTCATTGTCCTCACCCTCACTTGATAAGCAATCCGCATTAGATTTAATGACGGAAACTATTAATAATAACTTTCCAATTGATTTATCCGAGTATGAATTAAAGGAAAGTCGCGAAGAAAATTATTCAAACAGAACCGATCACGATTTTATATGGAAGAGAACTAACGAAATTGTTCCGGGCGAAATGGTTGTGAGAGGAAAAATTCAAGGTAATCAAGCCGGACAGTATAGTGTATCATTTCTTGTACCTGAATCTGATAGAGGTATGTTTGATACAGGTGAGGCAGTGTTTGGTACTGTCTCTGTAATCTTTGTTGCATTCTTAATGGTATTTGCATTGTATTATTTTCTAAAGAAGTATCATCAGGGTGAAATATGGATAAATGTTGGTCGTTCATTGTTTGTTATATATTTTCTTGTAACGCTATTGGTCATAATTAACGAATGGCCGAATATAGGTTTAGGTGTTCAGATAGGCAGTCTCAATTTTTTTGCGGTTAAGTTTATTGTAGTAGTCTTAAACGGTTTGCTTGTACAATTCTTACTTGCCTTAATGGTATTTGCAACTTGGTCTGTAAGTGAATCATATGCCAGAGAATTTTGGTCTGAAAAGTTGAATGGAACAGATTCCATAATTAAAAGGCACATCTTCACTCTTTCGGCAGGTACTAGTTTATTGAGAGGATTGATAATTGGATTAGGTATTTCACTACTATATCTTATTGCTTCGATATCTCTTAATGAACCCGGATCAAAAATATTCTTTAGTCCTGTTGCTAGTTTTGATGTGTTTTATGGCTTCATGCCTTTTATCTCAATAGTTGGTGAAGCATTTATAGAAGCTACTTTAGGCGGAATTGTAGTGACATTTTTTATTGCCAGTTTAACTTTTTCTAAATGGAGAAAAAAATGGCTGTCAATTTTATTTGTCGGTGTATCTACAATAGCCTTCACTGTAGTTGCATCAACACCTCCGTCGGTTAATAATTTTTTAACAAATCTTCTATTTGGATTTTTATTTGGAATATTGATCGCATATTTATTCTTCAAATTTGATTTGCTAACAATATTAGCTGCGCTTTTTTATTCGGCATTAACTTTTGATTTCTTTACTTTGTTTAGTTCTTCTGCAAAGTTTTTTGAAATTAATTCATACTTAGTATTTATTCTGTTTGCCGCAGTTCCAGCCATTTATATTATTAGTCGAATCAAAAAAGAAAAATTTGTTTTGGAAGACTACGGTTTACCATCTCATATTGAAAAAATTTCCGAGCGGGAAAGATTAAAAAAAGAAATGGAAATTGCCGCGAAGGTTCAACTAAGCTTACTACCAAAAGAACAGCCGGCGATTGAAGGATATGACATAGCCAGCCTCAGCATACCGGCGAAAGAAGCCGGCGGTGATTATTATGATTATGTTAAACTAAGTGATGGAAGACTTGGTATTGCAATCGGGGATGTTTCCGGTAAAGGTGTGGGTGCGGCAATTTATATGACGCTAACAAAAGGAATATTGCAGGCTCATGCCGAAGAAAACGTTTCTCCGAAAGTTGTTTTAGGTAAAGTAAATAGACTGCTTTATAAAACAATCGAAAAGAATTCATTTGTAAGTATGTTCTATGCTATACTTGATGTTAGAAATCATTCTTTGCTGTACTCTAGAGCGGGACATAATCCCGGTATATTCTGCAGTTTTGAAAAACAAGATTCAAAATTGCTAATGAGCAAAGGTATTGCACTTGGATTAGAAGAAGGAAAAGTTTTTCAAGAAACATTAAACGAAGACACAATTCAATTGAAGAACGGTGACGTTGTAGTTTTTTATACAGATGGGTTTACAGAAGCAATGAATCATAAGCTTGAACTGTACGGCGAAAAACGTTTGATAGATTTGATTCAACAGAATAGAGAAAAACAAGCAAACGAAATTTTAAATCTTATTCTAAAAGATGTGCATAAATTCACGAAAGATTACCCTCAGCACGATGATATGACCTTGGTTATTTTAAAGAGGAACTAAGAAACACACGAGAGTAATTCGTAAAAATTAATTGTTCCAATTACTAGTTTCTTTTATCTATTTCGGACACTGTGTATTATTACCTGATGATTTTCCCCACAATTTTATTTTTACCTACCGCTTAATGAAATAACTTTTACTAAATTTCATAGTCAAATTTTTCTTTATTCTTATTGGAGGTAATAATGGCTGTAATGATCACTGACGAATGTATCGCTTGTAACGCTTGCGAACCTGAATGTCCAAACAATGCAATTTACGATGCCGGAGTAAAATGGGATTTAGCCGGTGAAGAACACGATGCACTTAATGATGAACACACTTATATTGTTCCGGAAAAATGCACAGAATGTGTCGGCTTTTACGATGAACCACAATGTATAGAAGCTTGTCCAACTGAAGCTATTGTAATGGATCCAGACAGAGTTGAATCTAAAGAAGACTTAATGAAAAAGAAAGAGCACTTAGACGAGGTTGGTAGATAAATTTTAACGCTTAAAAAACTTTTTAATTTTACCTACAATCTCATTTAAGAATGTCTGTTTCGAAGATTCAAAGTTCTTTTTAAATTGGATATTCACTTCACTTCGGCGGGATATTATCTCGCCGAATTCATTTATTACATCTTCCCTAGCATCAATAATCTTAGAGATATTTTCTTTTGTAATTTCGTAAACAAGAACATCTGTTGCAGCTATAACAGTTGCACTTCTTTTATCACCTGTCATTAATGACATCTCACCGAAAAAATCACCTGGTGTTAATCTGCCCACTTTGATTTGATGACCATCTTTTGAATTTATAAACACATCAAGTAAACCTTCGATCACAATAAACATCGAATCACCATCTTCATTTTGTTTTATGAGTATATCACCCGATATAAATTCTTTCTCTATAATATGCGTTGCAAGATCGGTTAACTCATCTTCATTTAGTGAATCGAATAAGTCTACATTACTAATTATTTTTTTGATATCGTTATTTTGTACTCCTAAAGTTTGGGAATCTACTATTTTAGTAAGTTGAATTTCTTCTTTAGGATATGATAAAGTTAGTCCACTACGACCCAAATATTCAATTACAGTAGATGTAATTTTATCAATAGCATTTGATGGAGGAATTTTTTCCCAAGGAATAATCCAGAAATAAATTGAATATTTAACTCCATACTCAACAACTTCTCTAATAATAACTTCAGGTTCGGGTGAGTCCAGAAAAAATTCTTCTTCAATAGCTTGCTTTGCTGCGGATTTTAAAATTCTTTTAACTCTATTCGGCGATATTGAATGATCAATAATAAAATTTACTTCAAAACGCGCTTCCTTTCCGCTTCCCCAATAATTCTCAATTGCAAAATCTGCTAAACTACTTTGGGAAATTGTAACGATGTTATTGTTTTCTGTTTTTAGTTTCAGATTTTTTCTATCGATATCAGTTACTTCACCTACTAATTCAGTATCCGAATTTATGGCTTTCAATTTTATCCAATCACCAATGTTAAAAGCAGAGGAGTTTGATAGAAAAACAGTTCTTAAATAACAGATTGAATATGGTCTTAACAGCGTTCCAATAAAAGTTGCAATTAATGCAACTGCATATAAATTGTAGGAAGGTTCAATTCCAAAATAGTTCACTAATATTAAAACAATTATTATCGCATAAACCAGTACGGATAAAAAGTCTTTAATTTTATGAAGAACTAAATCGCCAACGGGAATTTTATTAATGCCTCCCCAAAAGAATTTATTTACTATAGTGTTAAAAAGAAATGCTGTAGAAAACCAAAAACTTATATGAATAATTAAATATAATATTCTATCGATAGTTGTTTCCGTATTTACTTCTTTGAAATAGAAAACATCTGTGACAACCAAAAATAACAAGACAGTGAAAATCAAAAGAGGAAAACCAAGATTAATTGTTTTTGGGAAATTCATTTGCCCACCAATCATAAATAGACATGGAGGTATTATAAATAATTTTTAGATGAGTTGCACTAAGATTTTTTTGATGTGTTTTTCAAGTTTAGAAATTCATCCCAAATTTTATAAAGTTCAAAAGTTGCGCGAATATCTTGCCCGCAATAAACTGCAATTTCTTTTATGCGTCCGGCTTCATATAACTGTTTAACTTCCATACCGGAAACACCTTTTGATTTGGGAGATTCGATACCGAATGATTTGCAGTAAAAGTCCAAATTAAACTTTTTTATTAATCCATAAAACGTGAATTGCTCCAGAAGATCGATATGTTTTGATGTATCAAATCGATTCCCGAGAAAATTCACACTCGGTTTTATTTTCTTAATTGCCGAACGTAACATTAAAAAAGGTATGTCGAAATTTCTTCCGTTGAACGAAATAAATCTATCTACTTTGGATGCATATTGCCAAAATGTTGTGAGCATTTCATCTTCACTTTGTGCTTTATAAACAACATGTTCATCATCTGAAATAACATTCTTTTCATCAGTTTCACTTTCATAAAGAACTAAAGCTTTTTCCATTTCTGTATGATATAATCCTATTGCAATTACTTTAGCCGTGAATGGATACAAACTCAAATATCGAATTGCTTCATCAACTTTTTGCTCGCGAATTTCTTTATCAGATTCTTTTTCAGCATAGCGAAGGAGATATTCCTTTTGCGAGTCGGGAAGAGTTTTGAAATTGAATCCAACAGTTTCAATATCAAACACTAATTGCATAACAACTCCCTTTATTAAAGAATAAAAGAAGTTAAGTTATATCCTTTAAAATATCCACATTTTTTTCGTGGGCCTTAACTGCATCGTAAAATTCTTGTGGCAGAGGAATCGGTTTTTGATTTAATTTGTCGATATGAACTACCACACCACCGCCGGAGGCTATTATTTTTCCGGTTGATACTTTTTGAACAACATGTTCGTAACCATAACTGGAATTTTTGATGAAGTTTATACGAGTAAAAATTATCAATTCATCATCGAGGTGCGCGGATTCATAATAATCACAATAGTTATGAACCATTATAAAAAATGAATTACCTTGAAGAAATTCTTTGAAGTTATACTTCGCTTTCAAGTCATTAACATATTTGAGTCTTCCGTCTTCAAAATAGTTGAAATAAACTGCGTTGTTGCATACACCTAACATGTCAACTTCATGAAACTTAACTTGCTCTTTTGTTTGATGTGAAAAGTTCTTTATATCGATTTCTTTCTTACTCATACTCTTAATCTTACTCTAAATTTGTTCTAAAATTTCTTTTGCTTTTTCAATTTGATCAAACGTTACATCCATATGTGTGACCGCTCTAATCCAACCGACATTTCCGACAGATAGAATTAATCCTTTACCTTTGGCTTTTTCTAAAATATCTTCCACGGTATTATTTTTTGGTTTGAAGACAATAATGTTTGTCTGAACACTTTCC
Source organism: Ignavibacteriales bacterium (assembly GCA_003599395.1). Classification (GTDB taxonomy): domain Bacteria; phylum Bacteroidota; class Ignavibacteria; order Ignavibacteriales; family Melioribacteraceae; genus SURF-28. The sequence goes on from QZJX01000077.1 coordinate 17,883, forward strand.
AATTCGATTTCATATTTATCTGATGCGTTTAAGAATTCAGCCAAGTTTTTAGCTTTTTGATGATCTTCTTGTAATCTATCAATATTATTTTTGAGAGCAAATAATCCGGCGGCAGCGATAACACCGACTTGACGCATACCTCCGCCCCAAGCTTTACGAATTCGAAATGCTTCTTTTATAAAATCTTTTGTCCCGGCAATTACAGAACCGATAGGTGCGCCTAAACCTTTTGAAAGACAACAAGAAACCGAATCAAAGTATGAAGCATATTTACTTGGACTTATACCAGTCGCTACAGAAGCATTCCAAATTCTTGCTCCGTCCAAATGAAAAAATAAATTATATTTTTTAACGAGCTGGCTTAATGCCGCAATATTTTCGATTGGATTTATTGTACCGCCGGCACGGTTGTGTGTGTTTTCTACTTCAATAACTCTTGATCTCGGCATATAATATGCACTCGTCGGACGAATAAGAGGCTCAATTTGCTCTGGCGTAAATACACCACGTTTACCTTCAACCTGTAAAAGTTGTATTCCGCTTAATGCCGCCGGAGATCCAGATTCATATTGAAAAATGTGAGCATCCTTTTCACAAATTACTTCATCCATCGGATGAGTTAACACATTTAAACAAATTTGATTGCCCATCACTCCGCTTGGGACAAAGAGAGCAGCTTCTTTACCAAGTAATTCGGCAGCATATCTTTCTAATTCATTTGCGGTTGGATCTTCTTTGTAAACATCGTCACCCAATTCGGCATCATACATTGCTTTAAGCATTTCTTTTGATGGCTTTGTTACAGTATCACTTCTTAAATCGATCATATTATTTTTTCTTCTTTTTTATTTTATCAAACGTGAATACAAACATAACAAATATTGATACAAGCAGGCTCAACAGAGGAAGTACATAAGCCGTGCTTGAATAAATTGTTTTCTCATTATTGATTTCAACATCAAAAGTAAAACTTGTACGAGTATACATTTCTGTGCTAATCTTTGTATTACCAAGTTTGTCAATCACGCAGCTAATTCCGCCGTTTGCCGATCTTACAACGCTGCGTCTAGTTTCAATTGCACGAAGTACACTCATCTCTTTATGTTGATAAGGACCGCTGGAGTCTCCATACCAACTGTCATTGGTAATTACTATCAAAAGCTCGGCGCCGTTATCCACAAATCCATTGATGAATCGTGGATAAATAGATTCAATACACACAACACCGGCAACGTTAAAAGATTTATTATCTTGTTTTACTTCAAAAACTTTTTGTTCTTTTCCTTCATTCCAACTTGAGATTCCTACATTCCATTTAATAATATCCCCGAGAAATGGTATGTGTTCAACCAACGGAACTTTTTCTCCAAACGGAACAAGTTTGATCTTTCCATACTTTGGAATTTCTCGACTACCAGGCTGGAATAAAACTATTGAGTTATATGAAGTATAATATGTTCCGCTATTTGTTTTCTTAGCTTCTTTGGGTGCCTCTGTACTGTCAAAATAAAAATTTGCATGCGGCATTCCGGTTAACAAGTAAACATTGTTTGTATCACAAAACTTGTGAATGTCTTCAACTATTCTTTCATATCCACCGGCTAATAAGTAAACCGGTAATGCAGTTTCCGGCCACACAATTAATTCTGCCCCGTTCTTAACTTCTTTTTTCGATAACTCTAGATATAAATCTAACTGCTGATCTAAATTACCAGCTTCCCATTTTTTCCAAGGGTTTAAATTGGGCTGAACTACACCGATTTTTAATTTTGAATTCGCTCTCGGTAAAGTATTAATTTTAATCCCACCATAAATTAACGCAAGAGTAATCAACCCGACTCCTAAAAAAAGCGGAATGAAATGATTTCTTAGTTCAATAAAATTCTTATAAGTTATAAAGAAAAATATGTTTATATAAATAACAAGTATACCTAAACCAAATGAACCAATTATATCGGCAATTTGAATAAATGAATTAAAGTATGACAACGAATGACCAAGTGTTACCCAAGGAAATCTAAAATCTGATATTCCATAAAGAAACTCAGCAGTTACCCAAAAAAGAGGAAACAGATACAATCCTATCTTTCTTCCAAATTTTTTGTAAGTCCAATAATAAATTGTTGTGGGAATTAGAAATACAATGGGATTAAAAAATAGCAAAGCAACCCCGGCTACCATTAAGAATGAGTCTGTATCAGGCTGCCAGCTTCCAACCCAATAAAGGGTAATAAAATTATAGATGAACATTGAGAAGTAAGTAATCCGATTGATTTCTGCTAAAGAATTTCTCCGTTCTAAAACTTTAAATAGTGGGATAAAAGCTACAAATAGAAGTGAATAAAATGGAAGAGGCGGAAAAGCGAGTCCAAGCATTAAGCCCGATGCAAATGCTAGTAATAAATCTTTTCTATTTGCGAATTTTGAATCAGATTTAAGCTCAATATTGAATTCTTTTGTACTCATTTAATTTCATGCGATTTCTTTTTTCGCCAGAATATTCTAATAAGAATACCGGCAAAAATTACTATTGTCAACCCACCTATTGCATAAGAATAAGTGTTTAAATAATAATCAATCAACTCAACATTGTTGCCGACTAACATTCCGATATAAATTATTACGGCGTTCCATGCGAAGGCACTGATGGCCGCATATAAAAAAGTTGTGCCAATTTTTAATTCGTGCACACCGGAAAAAAAACTAATAACCGAACGAGTTCCGGGTAAAAATCTATTTGCTAAAATTAATTTATAGCCCCACTTATTAAACCATTTGTCTGCCTTTTCAATATCATCTTTGTGAATGAATTTGATTTTCCCTTTTCTTACAAGTTTTTCACCGAACAATTTGCCAACATAATACATGAGAACAAAACCCATTGCACTTCCGATACTTGTAATAAATAATATCGGTAAAAAGGAGATTTCGGTAGATGCAATGAGTGAAGCACCGACAACCACAACTACATCGCTTGGAGAAGGTGGAAAAACATTTTCAATAAAGGAGAAAAAAAACAAGACTAAATAAACATATATAGTGTCAACGCTGCTTATGTAGGATAGGACTTGTTCTAACATTAATTTTCGTCTTTATAGATTAAAACGACAGCGTAAACTTTAACGCCTTTTTCTTCACCGACAAATCCCATCTTTTCGGAAGTAGTTGCTTTTACAGAAACTTGATCAACTTCTAATTTAAGTATGGATGCAATGCTTCTTCTGATTTCTTTTATGTGTGGATTAAGTTTTGGATTTTCTGCAACAACTGTTGCGTCAATATTTGCAATTTTAAATCCTTCTTGCATGACCAGATCATACGTTTTTTCTAATAATATTCTGCTGGCAATTCCCTTGTATTGTGAATCCGTATCCGGGAAATGTGTTCCAATATCACCAAGTGCCAAAGCTCCCAACAAAGCATCGGTGATGGAATGAAGAAGAGCATCGGCATCGGAATGACCTTTTAAACCGCTATGATGTTCAATTTCAATTCCGCCGAGATATAATTTCCTATCGTTAGCGAACTGATGGACATCATAACCAAAGCCAATTCTAAAAGGTGTGTTCAATGTCTAATCTCGAAATTAGTAAACTCGTTTTTTGGTTCAGTCCATTTTATTGATGCATTTCTTACGGATGCGTGCATCGGACCGATTTTTAATTTTTTGAAAAACTCTTCTAAGTTTGAATGCTCACCTTCAGCAACTGAGTAAACTTCCCCGCTTATTAAATTTTTTGTATAACCTTTTAAACCAAGTTGCTGTGCAGTTTTTAATACAAACCATCGGAACCCGACACCTTGTACTAGACCTTTAACAATTATTTCAGCTCTTTTTAATTCGCTGTTCATAAATTAGTTTGAATGTGTCATAAGCTTCGGAAACTAATAAACCCATGAAGATTAATGCACCACCAACGATGCCAAAATTAGTGATTTTCTCATTTAATAAAAAGAATGCGAACAAAGCTGCAAAGACTAGTTCAAACGAGAAGATAATCCCTGCTTTAGTAGGTGTGACTTCCTTTTGAAATTTTGTCTGAATCGATATGTTAATGAGTGTTGCAAGTATTCCGGTGTAAAGAAGACCGAATAGTAAATAATCTGTCGGAATTAGTTTTATTGATTCAATTGAAGTAATATCAAAGAATAGCGTTGCAAAAAACGCAAGGACTGCAACAGTGCTAAGCTGAACAAACATCAATAACCAGAAATCATATTTACGGGATACTATATCAATAAATACAATTTGAAAAGCAAAAAATACTGCACAGAGAAGAGTTAGAAAATCACCCCAATTAAAATTTGTCCCTAGTTCAGTAAAAACAGTATAAATTGAATTTCCACCCGAACTCAAAAAAGTTAAGCCTAGAAATACTAAAAGCGTTCCAATTATAGCACCCAGTGTCGGCGGTCGTTTTTCAATTAATAATTGCAAAATCGGAACAATTACGACTGTTGTTCCGGTAATAAAACCAGATCTAGAAGCAGTTGTGTACTTTAGTCCAACTGTTTGAGTTGCAAAACCCAAGAACAGAAAAACACCCACAAGCATGCTGCCGAATAACAATTCTTTTGTGAAAAGCTTTCTTCTTTTGTAAATAAAAGGTAATAGCAATATCGAAGCTAAAGCGAAACGTAAAGTAATGAATAACATCGGAGAAGAATCATTCAATGATTCTTTTACTATTACAAATGTTCCGCCCCAAATTAATGTTGCTAAAAGAAGTGCGCCTTCGGCTAAGTATTTTCTTCCGGTTGGTTCTGTGCTATTCATTATCAGTTGAGTATCCGAAGTTTTTCAGCATGTTTGGATCACTTCGCCATTTTGGTTTTACTTTTACGAGAAGTTCGAGATAAACTTCACGATCCAAAAATTTTTCAATTGCTGCGCGGGAAATTTTACCGAGACGTTTTATTGCTTCACCACCTTTGCCAATTATAATCGGTTTTTGTGTTTCCCTTTCGACAATAATTGATGCGGAAATAAAATCTTTTGCATTCTCTCTTTCTTTGAAATCTTCAATCAGTACTTCTGTACTGAAAGGAACTTCGTCTTTATAATATTCAAAAATCTTTTCACGAATAATTTCCGAAACATAAAATCTTTCATTCTCAATAGTTAGCTGGTCATCGGGATAATACTTTGGTCCGTAAGGTAAAAATGATTTGATAGTCTTAAGTAATTCTTGAATATTAAATCCTAACTGCGCAGAAATAATAATTACATCATCAAATATATTGGTTCCCTTTACTCTATTAATCAACTTCTCGACTTTCATCTCATTGGAAAGATCAATTTTATTAATTACAGCAATCTTCTTCGATTTATTGCTGCCAATAATTTGAATAAGATTCTCATCTTCCAAAATTTCTTTCCCTTCTTGATCGGAATCTATATCAAAAAGTACAAGAAGAATATCGGCATCTTTAATTGCTTGATTAATAAACTCGACCATCTTTTGTTGAAGCAAATAAGCAGGCTGCAGTATTCCCGGAGTATCAAGGAAAATTATTTGATGAGTTTCATCAGAAATAATTCCTAATATATTTTTCCGGGTAGTCTGCGGTTTACTTGTAATTATTGATAATCTCTCTCCGATGAGCGAATTCATCAATGTGGATTTACCGGCATTCGGTTTGCCGATTATTGATACGTAACCAGATTTTGTCTTCATAGAAATTCTAATTATTGGAATGAATAAAAATAGATATCGAGGATGCGAAAGGCAATTAATTGATAAACTTAACGGAAGATATTTTCCAAATTATCTTTAAATGCTTTGTGAGAATTAATAATTATATAAGTAGCAACCAAAGTAATTAGCACTAAAATAGATACTATCAACATCAACAAATCTGAACTGATGGAGAAATTAAATGAAGGAATTAATTCACCGAGTCTTTCAAAAAGGTTACCAAAACGGCTTTCTTCAGAATCGCTAAAGTCGAATGAAATTTGAGTAATACCGAAAGTGAATATTCCGAGAAATCCCGCAATGAACAAAGAAAAAATTACTCTGATCACATAATTCTTTTGAGGTTTCGATTTATAAACAACATTTAAGCGTGACATTAGTTTGTCGGTAAACTTAACCGGAGCAGATTCAAATTCAAGTTCTCTTAAAATTGAATCTGCCAATTTGAGCGCTTTTAATTTTTCCAATTCGGCCGGATTCGTTGTAATATAATTTTTCAATTCATTGATTTCGGAAACTGTCAATTCGTTATCAATATATTTATTCAGTAATTCGTCTATCTGTTTCATAATACTTCCTCTTGATAATTATGTTTGAGTAACATATCTCTCAATATATTTCGCGATCTATGAAGAAGAACTTTTGTATTAACTAATGATATTTCCAGAATATCACTTATCTCTTTAAGCGAGATATCATCAATATAAAACAAAATTAATAATAGTGCATTTCTCGGCGGTAAATGATCAACTAATTTCATCACATATTGTTTTACATTTTCTGATTCGGAATAAATTCTTTCGTCTTCATGACCCAATTCAAAATGATCTTCAATCGATGTCATCTCTTTTTCGATTTTTCGTTTTTTACTTGCAGCAACGGTTAAACCTGTGTTAAATGTCACTTTGTAAAACCAAGTAGAAAACTTCGACTCAAATCGAAATGAATCCAATGAACTGAAAACTTTCATGAATGTATCTTGTAAAGCTTCCTCTGCGTCCAATTCATTTTTGAGAATTCTCTTTAATAACGAGAAACCTTTATCTTTATATCGATCAACTAAAAGGGTAAAATCCCCTTTATTTCCCTTTTTGATCGATTCAATAATTTGTTCGTCGGTTAAATTCTTCATTTCAATACTTTTGACAGCAATTTATTTAAATAGGTTACAAATGCTACCCAAAATTAATCTGTAACCTCCCGGGAAAAAGACAGTCTTAATAAGCAAAAGAAAAGCAGAAAGCGCAATTAAAATTTGAGTGTTTGTAACCTTACTTCAGAAATATTAGTCAAAAGTTTTAGAAACAATTAGAAGGAGTATAAAATGGGTTCCGAAGTAATTGTAGTTCCGATAATATTTTTTACCACCGGTGCTGTCCTAATAGCTTACTATTATTTACGTTATCGCGAAAGATCAACAATAATCGAACGAGGTTTGTCAACTGAACAAATGATGGCACTCTATAACAAAAAGCGCGATCCGTTAATAATGCTTAAAATTGGTGTTGTAGTATTCTTTTTCGGTCTTGGTTTAGGAGGCGGACTTTTAATACAAGAAATGACCGGAGTAGAAGAATGGGTTCCGTTCCTAATTTTCACCATGACAGGTTTAGGATTTATCGTTGCGTTTTTTGTCAGCAAAAAGTATCAAGAGTAATTCGTTAATCTAATTTTGTTGTTAAACAAAAAAGTCCGCTCAAAGGCGGACTTTTTTTGCAATTCTATTATTGATTTATTCAATACCTTGTTCTGCCAACCAGCGTTCGGCATCAATTGCTGCTCTACAACCCATTCCCGCTGCTGTTACTGCTTGTCTATAAACATGATCGGCAACATCACCGGCTGCGAAAACTCCATCAACGTTTGTATAAGTTGAGGATCCTTTTACTATTAAATAACCTGTTTCATCCATTTCAAGTTGACCTTTGAATAATTCTGTATTCGGTTTATGACCGATTGCAAGAAATATTCCGTCAACTGCAACTTTTTCCGTTGAACCATCACGAGTATCTTCCAGCAAGGCACCGGTAACTTTCTTTCGTCCGTTCTCTTCTTCGCCAAGTATTTCTTTCACGGTTTTGTTCAAGATAAATTTAATCTTCGGATTCTTTTCTGCACGTTCAAGCATAATTTTTGAAGCGCGGAATTCTTCACGTCGGTGAACTATTAAAACTTCGGAAGCGAATTTAGTTAAATAGTTTGCCTCTTCCATTGCAGAATCACCACCGCCGATAACAATAATTTTTTGATTCTTAAAAAAGAATCCGTCACAAGTTGCACAAGCAGAAACTCCGTATCCCATATATTTTTCTTCACTTGGAATACCCAACCATTTTGCCGTTGCACCTGTTGAAATGATTACAGCATCCGCCGTGTAGGTCTCTTTGTCTGCTTCAATTGTAAATGGTCTTTTAGAAAAATCTACTTTTGTAACTTGTTTAAAAAATGGTTTCGCACCAAATCTTTGCGCTTGCTTACGCATAACGTCCATCAATTCCGGTCCTTGAATACCATGCTCAAAACCCGGAAAATTTTCTACCTCGGTTGTAATAGTTAATTGTCCGCCCGGTTGTAATCCTTCAAACACGACCGGATTCAAATTTGCTCTAGCGTTGTAAAGTGCTGCTGTTAAACCCGCAGGTCCCGATCCGATAATAATCACTTTATGATGTTTGTCTGCCATAATAATACTCCGTAATTACTCAAAAAAATAATCGAATAAAATATTTTCTATTTCATGAACTTCTAATTTACTTGGAATTTTTACAAATGAATTATCAGAAAAGTTCATTCTGTAGTCCCAATCGGTATTGGGATCAGTTCCGATAACTTTCCATTTACCAATTTTATTAGTTTCAATTAGATTCAATTTTTCTGCTAAGGATTCAAGTGATTTTCGTGCAATTTTCTGCGGTCTTGTCGTAGAATGCCATGTAAATGGTTTATACTCTAAACTATATAATCTTCCTTCTTCATGCTTAATTGCCGAGAGAATAATCTCACATCCGGCTTGAGATACTTTTGCGACTGGGTGAATTTCAAAATCAGATTCCAAAACGGTTAAACGAATATCACCATAGTTTGAAAAGACTGATTGTTGTGTTTCAAATGATTGCTCGGACTTTTGATACCAATTAAAATCTTCTTTCCAATAAGTTTCGAATTTTTCTATGTCGCTAATTAATTCGGGAAGAATCTCGAATCCTTTTTCATACATTAATTGGGCTGCATGAGGAAATTGCAAATCTTTAATTAAATTCTTTAAGATACTTCTGTCATAATCTATCAAATTATTTAGCACGTAATCTGCTTTAAGAGCATCTTCCGTTGTGAACTCTGCAAAATCACCCGTTAATGCAATATCAATTAAACTCTGCTTATTGGCTAAGGAAAACTCCGGATTGTTTAACACAAATGCCGAAATAACTCCATCGGAATCGAAATGATTATTTGATATAACTTCAATTCCTCTTAAGTACTCATCTTTTTGGGGGGACTCAATTAACTTGAAAGCCATTTCAGTTGTCGTATCTGCAAATAATTCGGAAGGAGTTGAATGTCCCGGCCAATGACTGATTTGAATTTTCGCGGGAAAGTTTGCATCAACACAAATTACATTATCTCTATTCTTAAGAAAAGATTCAAATACAAATATCATTTTTCTAAAAACTCCGCATTACGTTTCATGCCTTTTAATCTTGGTCTGCTAATTGGGCTGTCTGAAAATTTCTTTTTGAATTCACTGTTTGTCATATTTTTTATTTCTGAAATATTAAGTTCAGTTTCACGCGGTAAAAATTCCTTTTCATCTGTATTCAGAGAAAATTTGTGATTCCACGGACAAACATCCTGACAAATATCACAACCGAAAATCCAGTTGTCAAACTTACTAATAAATTCTTCGGGGACATCAGATTTACTTTCTATAGTGAGATAAGAAATACATTTATTTGCATCAACAACATATTCATCAACTATTGCATTAGTCGGGCAAGCAACAATACAAGCCGTGCAGCTTCCGCAAAAATCAGCAATTGGTTCATTATAATCGAATTCAAAATTGGTGATAACATTTGCTATAAAAAACCAACTTCCAATTTCACGGGAAATAACATTTGTATGTTTTCCCATCCAGCCTATTCCGGATTTAACCGCCCATGCTTTGTCCATTACAGGTCCGGTATCAATATAAGTTTTTGCCTCGAAGTGACTATCAATTTCCTTACACATCTCAACAAACTGATCTAACTTTTCCCAAATGATCAGATGATAATCTTTTCCCCAAGCATATCTTGAAACTTTACCAAAACCATCTCTGTTATTGTGTTCAGTATCCGTGTAATAATTTAAGCCAAGCGAGATAACACTTTTTGCATTTGGGAGAATCTGTGATACATCTTCTCTCTTTTCAAAATTACGTTCCATATAGCTCATTCCGGCTTGGAAGTTTTTTTGCAGCCAGGTTTGCAAATGTTCAATCTCTGTTTTTAATTTTTCAGCTTTTGAAAAACCGACAAGTTCAAATCCAAGTTGATGAGCGATATTTATTATTTGGTGGTTTGTCATTTAGATTTATGGTATCATTTCCGGAAATTTTATTTGTGATCTAACTTAGTCATGAATAGATTCCCGCCTTCGCGGAAATGACCATTTAGTTTTGTCACCAGTTTAATTCTTTTTTAAATACTTTTACATAAACATAGTCATCAATAATTTTCACTTCATAAGAATCTAGACCTTTCCGATTATTATCCATCTTACCGTCAGATAAATTGAATTCCCATCCATGAGCCGGACAAATTACTTTGCAATCTTCTATGAAGCCATCATAAATTAAAGCCGAATGTTGATGAGGACAGATGTTATTGAGAGCATAGATTTTTCCGTCAACTTTAAAAATCGCTATTTCAACTTCGTCAATGAAAAATCGTTTGCCGACTTTTTCTTTTAGATCGTCAACTTTACATACTTTTGTAAAACCTTCCAATGATTCTTTCATTTTATCTCATTAAATAATTCTTTGTGTGTAAAACCCTTATCAGTTTTTTGAACTGTTGCCATTGCTATGTTCGGATCATGACCGAAAATTAATTTCCAGTCTTCTTCAACTGCCAATGATAAATATTTTTTCTTTTGCTCAATTGTTTTAAGTGGCTGGATATCATATCCCATCAGATAAACAATCGGAATTTGTGAATAGAATGGGACTAGGTCGGCAACATATAAATATGTTTGATTGCCGTCACTCATTTTAACTAGTTGCTGTGCAATTGTATGACCGTAAACTTTTATGAATGAAATTTCATCATCAAATTGATCTATATCAATTGTATTGAGAACACCTTCTTCCATAAGAGGAAGAAAACGATCTTTGATGAAACTTCCTCTATCTTTATCGGATGAATTTAATGAATACTCAAAGTGTTCTTTTTGAACATGATATTTTGCATTTGGAAATGCAGGAATGAATTTGCTATTTTCTTGTAATACAGCACCACCAACATGGTCAAAATGAAGGTGAGTTAGAATAACATCAGTAATATCTGATGGGACAATTCCTTTCTTTTTAAGAGATTGGTATAAATCATTTTCGGATTGATCAAGGTCATAAATCTTTTTGAATTTTTCGTCCCAGCCGGTTCCAATTCCGGTTTCGATTAATATTTTTTTTGAATCACTCTTAAGTAGAAGGCAGCGAGCACCGAGTTTAATTCTATTTTGATCATCAGCTGGATTTGTTTTGTCCCACAATGGTTTTGGAATAATGCCAAACATTGCTCCGCCATCAAGCGCAAATGTGCCGGTTTTTATTTCTTCAATAGAATATTTACCAATTTTTAACATATAGATAGTGTTTAGTTTTTAATAATCAAAAGATAGAAAAGAAATGCGATTAATTGTAGGTTAGATTAAAAGTAAGAAGATTTCCGCAATCAAAATGATTACGGAAATTATTTATTAATTTCTTGGATGCTCAACAACCCAATTTTTCAAAAACTTTATTATTTCTTGAGTGTTTGCCCCGGGAGTATAAAGTTCACCGACTCCCATCTCTTTTAGTTTATTAATGTCTTCATCCGACATAATGCCGCCGCCAAATAACAGAACGTCATCGACTCCCTTTTCTTTCATAAGTTGCAAAACTTTTGGGAAAATTGTCATATGCGCACCGGATAAAAGACTGATACCAATTGCGTCTACGTCTTCTTGAATAGCAGCTTCTACAATCATTTCGGGTGTTTGACGAAGTCCGGTGTAAATAACTTCCATGCCGGCATCCCGAAGAGCCGCCGCAATAACTTTTGCACCGCGATCATGTCCGTCTAAACCGGCTTTAGCAATAATTACTCTGATTTTTTTATCCATTTATTTTCTCATCCTCATTTACATTCACAAAATAATTATTGACCAACAAAAAAGTCAATGTTAACAAAACTATTCTTCTTCGTTCTGAATAAACTTTTTATAATAATCTCTTACTTTTCGCAAATCCGTATCAGTATCCACGGAAATACTTTCATGCTCGGTGACAACAATTTTAATTTTAAATCCGTTTTCTAACATTCGAAGTTGTTCTAATCTTTCAATCTGTTCTAAGTCGGTCGGTTTGAGTTTAGTAAATCTTAGCAATGCATCTCTTCTATAAACATAAAGTCCGATGTGTTTATAGATTTCATAGTTTCTAATTCTTTCGAAATTTGTTTTTGCATCCCGCACATGCGGAATTGGTGACCTGGAAAAGTAAAGTGCAAAATTATTGTAATCAAAAACAACTTTGGGAACAGTTGGACTAGTAAGTTCATCAACTCTCGTTATTCTTTTTGCTAAGGTTGATACTTCAACTGATTCATCAAACAATAAAGGTTCTATCGCTTCGTCGATCATTCTACCGGGAATGAATGGTTCATCACCTTGAATATTCACAATAATTTTGGCAGAAGTCATATCTTTAATAACACTTGCAATTCTATCCGAACCGGTTGAAATGTCTTTTGAGGTCATCTTCACACTATCGCAAAATTCTTTGGCAGTTTGATAAACTTTTTCGTCATCTACGGCAATTACAATTTTATCAAGTAATTTTGATTTGCAAGCACTTTCATATGTGTGTTGAATCATTGGTTTACCGCCGATATTTGCCAGCGGTTTACCCATTAATCTAGAAGAGCCGAATCGGGCGGGAATTACACCTATTATCATAAATTATTTTTTATCTGATTTAATAACCTTCGGAACCTTAAAAAATTCTTCTGTTCTTTCCGGTGCATTTTTTAATGCATCTTCTCTTGGAATTGATTCTTTAATTTTATCTTCTCTGAAAATATTATGTCTTTCCAACGGATGAGATAATGGTTTCACGTTTTCCGTATCGAGTGAATTTAATTTATCCATATAATTTAATATGTCATTTAGATCGGAAGTGAACTCGGTCATTTCATCTTCACTTAAATTCAGCTTTGCCAACTTAGCAATATTTTCTACTTCGTTTTTTGTAACCGACATTCTTACTGAATCCTTACTGTAATTGTTTTCGTGAATCCGTTTGCAGTATCTCTAACCCTTACAACTCCGCTTTGTCCGGCAGCACCCACTGCTCTAATTGTTGCAATTGAAGAGTCTTCGGTATCAACATCCACTTCAATAATATTTGGAGAAAGTGACAGCCAATCATAAACCGGTTCAAAATTTCCGTAGAAACTTCCGGCTTGAACTGTTTGACTTCCGTTGGAAATAATTGTTAGTTCAGAAATTCCATTTGGATTTTCCGGAGTTGCGTTTATATAAAGCCCGGGATTAGTTGAGAAGAAATCCTTACTGTTAAATGTACCGCGTATAACAGAATTATTTGGATTATCTACCATTTGGATTAGTAAGTCATGCAAGTTATTCCCACGCTTAGGACTTTTGTAACGAATTTGATAGAAACTATTTGCAAACTTATTCAGTTCTTCTTCAATTTCTATAAATGTATCGGACAATTCATCAACATCTCCAATTGCAAAAAATCCCGCGTTACCTATTTTCTCAAGAACTTCAGGTTTAATATCAGGACCTAAGCCAACTGTGTAAACACGTTTACTACTAGCAGCATTCAATGCTTCGGATAATGTGTGCTCGGCTTGTGTATCATCACCGTCTGTAAAAATAATCATAGCTGATTGAACGATTTCATCCCTATCAAAAATTTCTTCCATTTTACCGGCACCTTCAATCACAGCACCGTATAAATCCGTAGTCTCAAAAACATCATTTCGTATATCATTTATTGCATTAATTAATTCGGCTTTATTTGATGTAAAATCTTGAATTAGTATCGGATCTTCGGAAA
>QZJX01000067.1 GCA_003599395.1 Ignavibacteriales bacterium
TCTGTAGATCTTTAATTTTTTTCTGATCAAGCGAAAATAAGGAAACTTCAGAACCGGAGAAAAACGCCGATATAATCAATAAAACAGCGAGTGTTATTAAGCGGTAATACCAACCAACGTCCAATAAATCATATGCCTATAATGTTGTACAAATCAATTAAAAAGGAAGATCATCGTCATCTGCAACAGGATTTGATGCTGAGTCAGAATTTTCTTGAGAATAATTCGAATCAGCACCACCGGATGATTCTAACGGAATTAACTTTTCTACGAATACATCAGTTGAGTATCTTTTAATTCCCTCTTTATCGGTATAATCACGTTTTGTTAATCTTCCTTCAACATAGAACTTCTTACCTTTTTTAAGAGCGTCTTTGAAATAATCGGAAAGATTAAATGAAACGCAATTATGCCAGGTTGTTTCATTTACCCAATTACCATCCTTGCCCTTATAACTATGTGTAGTAGCTACAGAAAAATTTGTAACAGAAACATTGTTTGTAGTAAAACGAGTTTCTGCATCCTGCCCAAGATTACCAATCAACATAATTTTATTTAATGAAAAAGCCATTTTCCCTCCTATTAAGTTTAATAATTATTAATTATGATTACAGTTCTAAATAATATAATTAATAATAGAGTAAATATGCAAGAATAATACTTAATGGAATCAATAAGTTATCAAAATCCTTTGGACTAACTGCTTCAATAAAAGTAGCAAGAATTGCAAGTCCTAATATAAAACCAATATCTATACTTTCATAAAAAAATAGATTAAATATTAGTGCGCCGAAAAAACCAAAAATTAAAAATGCCAGACTACCTTCAATCGATTTCTCAGATAGAATATAATACTTATGTTTCCCAAATCTCTTTCCAAAAACCGGAGCTAAACCATCTCCCCACCCTAGTATTCCCATCGCAGTGAGAGCTAAAGGAGTTTTATAAAAAACTGTCCCCATTAAACACATTACTAAAGTAAAATAAAGCGGTCCTTTCAACAATTCCCGACGATCACCTGTTCTAGTCATTGTTTTGACGGCTTCATCATCAGAAGACGCTGTAAAGCCCTTAAGAAGCAGTAAGACCGTCCATATGAAGGCCGGAGCAATATTTAAGTACCTGCTCCAATGTGAATCATCAAATAACAACCAGATTAAAAGCCAAGAACCAGCTGCAATGTGTACAATTTTTCTGGAAATATCCTGAGGGAAATTTTTCCTTTTTACCAGAAAATCCATGATACCAACAACCGCGAAAACATAAACTATGCTAAGAATAGCAATAATTATATTGTAAATGAGAGGTGTCATTTTATTGAGTAACTATGAAGGCATCATTAAATACACCTGACTGCCAGAATTCGTTACGAACTTTTTCAGCCTCAGCTTTTGTTGCAAAACCAGGAAGCCGTATTACAAATAAACGAACCTCATCGCTGTAAGTAATGTTTAATTGGTAAGTTGTCTTTGAAGATTTTTCTTTAACAAATTGTTCAGCCCGATCTTTAGTAGTAAAAGCCCCGACTTGAACATAATACATCGTAGTTGTCGGCGGATCAACTTTTGGTTGTTCAATAACTTTTTGTTCTACCGTATCAACCGGTTCTGTCACATCATCAAATACATATATTTCCGGTTCTTCTTTTTCTTGTTCGTTTTGTGTAGTTTCTTCGGATGATGAACAAGCTGTGACTATTAGAAATGATAGCGATATTAGAAATGCAATTTTAGTTTTCATTATATGCTCTAAAAAAAAGGGATGGTATAACCATCCCTAATTTAATTAATTTATTGCATATGCAAAATTAATTCCGAACAAGTGTGCTGAAGAATTATAAGTGCCATTGAACCCAAATTTTGATGTTGTTATTGATCTTTCTTGGAATAACAACAATAGGTATGCGAAATCAACTGATACACTTTCGGAAATCTTATATCCAAAACCGACATTGATACCAATTCTGTTCGCATCAGGTAGAGTTGGTTCAACATATTCATCTAACACAGGTTTTTTATCGTATAAGAATCCACCACGAAGTGCGAACGCATCACTCAACATATACTCAGCGCCTACTCTTATAATAAATGAGGTTTCATAATTACGGTCAGCAGATTGAACATTTTGATCGCCTGGTGTTTGTGGATCAAGATCATATTCTTCAAAAGTTACTTCTAATTTATCGTAACTTGTCCAGTCAATCCATTGAAAATCAGCAGAAAGTGTTAAATCTTTAGAAGGAGTCAATCCAATACCGAAAGTAACATTTTGTGGTGTTGTTAAAGGAGCTTTAATCGCACCATGAGGTAAAGGGATTGATTGCGGACCTGCCAATGGATGATTGAAATCTAAAGTTGCCGGAGTTGTTGTTGCTGTGCCTTCAAAATCATAAGCATTTTGGCTTCTATAACTTAAACCGAGAGAAACCATATCACTTGGCTTAACGAATATTCCAGCAGAAAATCCAAATGAGTTTCCGTCACCTTCCATAGAAACTTCCCCGTCAGGTTTCATAGCACCTGTCACAGGATCTTGGAGAGGAATATTTCTGATAATTTTAACATCCGCAAGAGCGAAAACACCACCAATACCTATGGAAACAGCGTCCGAAATTTTATAAGCAATTGCGGGAGTAAAATAAAATGATCGGATTTCAGTATCAACTGCTAAGTATCTACCTGCCCAATCACTTGCCCATTTGGTACCCAAACCGTATTGGTTATTAACACCTAAGCCAATGCTGAGATTATTTTCAAAGCTATGTGTAATGTAAAAGTTAAAAGGAGTAAATAATTGAGATTCCATTTCCCATTCTGTGGTTAACGGTAATGGTCCTTGAAACTTAGCGCTTGGGGCGATAAGCGTAACACCTGCTAAAATGTTAGTACCTCTTAAATTTGTAAGCCCGGCTGGGTTATAATATATTGCAGAAGCATCTGTAGCTAAACCAGTAAAAGCACCGGCCATCGCCATTGCACGTGCACCGTGCTCATTAATTTGAAAACCGCTTGCAAATATTCCAGTATTTAATGCAAGCAAGGTTACAAAAATAGAAAGTAGTGTTTTCTTCACGTCTCCTCCTGAGATAGTTGATTTTTAGACCAAGAATATAGGTATATAAAATCTATATTTACAACTATGTTTTTATTCAATTTTAAGAATTACGGCATCCTTTTCAACAGAATCACCTTGCTTATAATTTATTTCCGTTATAGTTCCTGATGATGGGGACCTGATTTCATTCTCCATTTTCATAGCTTCGAGAACTATTAGTGGTTCACCAATATTAATATGTTCGCCTATATTTTTCGATATTTTCAATATTAATCCTGGCATCGGTGCTTTTATTGAATCAATTTTTGCATGTAATTCCTTTTGTTTTAGTACTTCATTTGCTCTCTCTTGCAATGCTGTTCTTGCCGTGACTTCATAATTACGTCCATCAATTGTAAAAAAAAACTCGTTTGATGATTTCTTAACTGTTGTTACTTCATAAACACACTCATTAATTTTAATGAGATATAAATAATCACTCACTTTAGAAAGGTTTACATTGAATTCTTTACCGTCTAAAATTATTTTGTCGTCTGGCAAAATACCTATAGTACGTTTTTTATTTCCTACACTAACTATCAAGTCATTCATGAATCTGATTAATCCATTGGTTAGTATGGTTTGATTTTATTTTACCGGTATTCAATTTAGATGAATCATGTTTTAGCAATGCCGCAAGAATAGCCGCAGCATCTTCGTAAACTTCATTGTATTTTTCTCGCCATTTATGAGGTACCAATGGCATAAATTCAGAGTCAATAAAATTTATATCAAAGGAGCCGTCCACAAATTTTGGATGATCTATTATCCAATCAAGAAAGGAAATGTTAGATATTACTCCGGCAATTTGATATGCCCCAAGGGCTATTTTAATCCTTGCAATAGCTTCAGTTCTATCTTTACCATAAGCAGTTACTTTTGATAACATTGGATCATAATACACGGGAACTTCAGTTAATAAATCAATTCCACGATCGACTCTAATACCCGGACCAGATGGAAGTCTATGATGCAATATTTTGCCAGTTGAAGGTGCAAAGTTATTATCAACATCTTCCGCATAGATTCTGCATTCAACTGCATGACCACGTAAGATAATATCTTTTTGAGTTACTGATAGCTTTTCACCGTAAGCGATTCTTATTTGCTCTTTGACTATGTCAAACCCGGTTATTAATTCTGTAACCGGATGTTCAACTTGAAGTCGTGTATTCATTTCCAAGAAATAGAATTTTTTTTCTTTATCCATTAGAAATTCTATAGTCCCGGCGTTAAAATAATTACATGCCTTGGCAGCATTAATTCCGGCTTGCGTAATTTTATTTCTCGTTTCTTGATCAACCGAAATCGATGGGGCTTCTTCAACAACTTTTTGATGTCGTCTTTGAACGGAACATTCTCTTTCAAAAAGATGAATGTAGTTTCCGAATGAATCTCCTATTATCTGTACTTCAATATGCTTTGGGTTTTCTATAAACTTTTCCATGTAAACATCGGAAGATCCAAATGCTTTAATGGATTCATTTTGCGCTCGCTCAAAAGCGGATTTGAATTCGCTATCCGAATTTACCTTCCTCATTCCTTTTCCACCGCCACCGGCAGAGGCTTTCAACATAATTGGGTAACCAATTTCATTTGCATAATCAATAGCTTTATCGATGTCGGAAATTGGTTCAAGTGTCCCGGGAACTATTGGTACATTGTGCTGTGACATTAATTTTCTTGCAGCAGTCTTTTCACCCATTAACTCTACAGATTTAACGGATGGTCCAATAAATTTTATCCCTGCGTCATTAACTGCTTGAATAAATTTTGAATTTTCGGACAGGAATCCATATCCCGGATGCACTGCATCAGCATTAATTTCTTTTGCGAGTTTTATAATATTTGGAATGTTAAGATAAGATTCACTAGCAGGTGCGGGACCAATTCGGTAAGCCTCATCAGCAACTCTTACGTGAAGTGAGTTTAAATCGGCATCAGAATATATTACGGCTGAGGTAATGCCCATTTCTCTGCAAGCTTTTGATATTCTTACTGCAATTTCACCTCTATTAGCAATAAGAATCTTTTTGAACATTTATTCTAACTCAACTATTGTTATTCCCTCGCCGCCAAACTCAATTTTTGCAAAGTAGAAATTCTTAACATGCTCATGTTGTTTTAGTAAATCATGCACTGTTTTTTTCAACGCTCCAGTTCCTTTACCATGAAGAATTTCAACTTGTGATGAATTTGCTGAATAAGCTTCATCCAAAAATCGTATTACTTTGAATTCTGCATCTTCCGGTTTATCACCACGAATATCAAGAGTTTCACTTTCCAAAAAAGTCTGATATTGTGGCTTAATATACGATTTTTCTTCAAAATCTTTTCTCTTTGTGGAAATTAATTCAGAATATTTTACCTGTAACTTTAAGTTGCCAACTTGCAGACTGGCTTTATTTTTTCCCTTATTAACTTCTGTTACTATTCCGTATGTTTCTGTACCCTTAACTTTAGCATAAGATCCGAGTTCAACCGCTTTATCAATCGATTCAATTTCTTTTTGTTTTTTAAATGTGTTCTGAACTTTTTTAATTTCCTCAATTTGTTTTCGTTCGGTTTTAACTACGTCTTTTGAGGCATTGGATTCGCGAATATTTTTTATTGCGGTTTCAATTTTTTTATTCACATCATGTAAATATATTTCCGCTTTTTGCTGCGCTTCAGAAATAATTTTTCTTTTTTGCTCTTCCAGTTTAGATATTTTTTCTTGATATAAGTTTGTTAATCCTTTTAGCCGAGCATTCTCTCTTTCAATTTCATCAAGTTTTGATTTGTACTTTTTCGATTTTTGTTCTAGATCTGTTAAAAATTGTTCAATTTTATTTTTATCACTATCCAAATAATTATTTGCTAATTCAATGAATTGTTTAGTGAACCCCAGTCTTTCAGCAATTTCAAAAGCATAACTTGACCCGGGCAATCCTTGTGTAAATCGATATGTAGGCTGTAAATTATCTGCGTCAAATTCCATAGAAGAATTTTGGAAACCTGCTAAATCGTTAGCCGCTATTTTTACCGAACCGTGATGAGTAGTCGCAAAAACTTTTGAGTCATTCTTTTGAAGCTGAATAAGAATTGCAATTGCTAATGCAGCTCCTTCGATTGGATCAGTGCCGGTTCCGATTTCATCCAATAGAATTAATGATCTATCATCCGCCTCATTTATTATTGATTTAATATTAGATAAGTGTGAGCTGAACGTACTCAAATCGTTATCAATTGATTGTTCGTCTCCCATATCAATCAAGATTTTTTCAAAGAAGTAAAAATTTGAATCCGGATCACATGGAATATGTAAACCGCTTGCAACCATTGCAGATAATAACCCAATGGTTTTTAAGACAACAGTCTTACCACCGGCGTTTGGTCCGGTAATCAACAAGACATTTTCGTTATCTACTTTTACACTAAGAGGTATAGTGTTTTCTCTTCCAAATTTCTTAAGTAACTGTGGATGTCTTGCATCAATTATGTGTAGTGGTTTATTAGATTGAACTGTTGGAAATGAACCTATTACTTCAATAGAATATCTTGCAGCTGCAAAAACTAAATCGAGATTTGTAATTATTTGTAAACTATCTAAAAGATTAGAAGCATATTCCGAAATTTTAACAGTAAGATTTCTTAATATTCTTTCGATCTCTCTTTGTTCGGCAAATTTTAAGGAAAGTATTTCGTTATTAAGTTCAAGTGTTTCTTCCGGTTCAATGTAAACAGTTTGTCCCGTGTTTGATTCCGAATGAATAAATCCTTTAACATGTCTTTTGTGTTCGGCTTTAACCGGTATAACAATTCTTCCCTCTCGCAAAGTTATATATTCTTCTTGAACGAGATATGATTCACTATATTTCTTCAGAATCCTATTGACAAGTTTTCTTAATTGTTCACCCTTCTCATTAATTTCCTTTCTTATTTCATTCAATTTGGGCGAAGCATTATCTCTTATATCGCCGCTATCGGTGAATACATTATTAAAGTAGTGTTCGAACACTTTATCAACAAATAATATTTTTGTTTCGTTGGATAACAGAGGCGCATATTCTTTCTCTTTAAAAAATGTAAAGAGTGATCTAGAGAGTTTTGCAAGCTTCAATATCTCGAGAATATCTTTTGTTTGAAGGAAAACTCCTTCAACCTTTGTTCTCTTAATGGCTTCCGTAATATTCGGCAGGTATTCGAATGGTGGAATATCATTTCGAATAAGTACTTCTTTTGCTTCAGATATTAATTCACCTCTGTTTACAGCTTCAAATTCTCTTTCAAAAGGTAATATTTCCAATACCTTTATTTTCCCTAATTCAGTAAAGGTATAAAATGTGATATTTTCTAAAACCTTATTAAATTCTAATTTTTCTAACGCTTTTTGGGAGATCATTTTAATTTATGATTGTGGAATCAATTTCAATTTCATTTAGGTCAATCGAGTCTTTCTTCTCAATGATTGTATTTATAAAATCAGTTGCCTTTGATTTGTCACCAATTATTAAATCTATAGTAGTCGGCACAACACTATACATTTTATTATAAAGTAGTGATGAGGATCGAACACTTTCATTCGGTACTTTAAAAATATTTAGGAATAACAAAAATCCACTTATAAAGAATACCATCTGAATTGTGCCGGTTAACCCACCTAATATTTGATTGATAAATTTGTTTACTTTATCAACTGGGTGAATTATTCGCTTAATGATCGATGAGATTAAAATTACAGTCAGGAAGATTAAAATACCGCCAACAATTTCAGCTAAATTCTGTTCATCATCAAAGACAGGAGCTAAAAATTCACCTACTTCATTTGAATAAGAAAATGCCAGCAAAACAGCTGCAATTAAACCAAGTACTCCAATAATTTTCCTTACCAAACCATCTTTGAAACCAAGAATAAAACCAACCGCAATTGCTGCGATTATTATATAATCTACGTAGTTCAATTAGTTCAATACCTTTTCAACTGCTTCTTTAATAAGTTTTCCGTCGGCTTTGCCCTTTAATTGTTTTACTGCAAGCGGCATCAATTTAGGGAAATCTTGTTTTGACTTTGCATCAATTTCTTTCGCAATTTTCTGCACTTCGGTCAAAACTTCTTCTTGACTCAATTGCTTTGGAAGATACTCTAGAATAATATTCAATTCTGCTTCTTCTTTATCAGCAAGATCATCTCTTTTTGCAGCTCTAAATTGTTCGATAGAATCTTTTCTTTTTTTGGCTGCACCTGTCAACATAGCAATTTCTTCATCAGGTGATAGAGTTTTATCTTTCCCACTTTTTTCAAACTCTAATATTAGAGCACGAATTGATCTAATAGTTGTAAGCCGAAGTTTATCTCCGGATTTCATTGCTTGAGTAAGATCAGTATTAATTTTTTCTTTTAGTGTCATATAATTCCTCACAAAAAAAAAGGCAGGCTATGAATATAACCTGCCCTAAAAATAATGTTTTGTACTAAAATTATCTTTTCAAAAGTGACGAATAATTTATACGTCGAGCATCTGCTTTTCTTAATTCTTGCTGAATATCCGTAACAACACCCATGTTAGCATTTTTATCTACTCGGAAAGAAACGATAACATTAGGCAATTCTACTCTTTTCCGATACATTATATCACGGATTTCATCTTGCTTAACAATAGAATCATTTATCTGAATGCGTTCGTCTCTGCCAACCCAAACGTATGATACCAATCTTTTGTTTTCGATCTTCTCAATATTCTCTGCTTCTGGTAGAGAGAATTGAACAAGAACATCAACTTCTCTTAGTTGTGTTGCAACCATAAAAAAGAGAAGCAGCATAAAAACAATATCTGGTAAAGATGCCGTTGGGATATCTTGTTTAACAGAAGCTCTTTTCTTATTAAATTTCATGATGTTTCCTTTAGTTAATTCATCTAAACCTTTTCAGGTTCGGCAATAGAAATAATAATAGGAATCTTGCTTTGTATTTCTTCAAGTTCTTCCGGTGTCAAGTCTTGTATAGTTTTACCGAAACGAACTTTAGCATACTCTTCCCTAACCTCAAAGTAAGCGCCTTTAACTTGGTCAAGTGATTGTAAGTATAAATTGTAAACCGTTTTTCTATCAGTTTTAACGGAAACAACTAACTTTTTATTACTTGGAAGTTCAATTTTACTTGTAATTCTTTCTTTAAGGTTGTCTTTGATTTGAGGTATGGCAATAATATTTCCATCAAGAAGAACGTCTCCGTTTTCATTTATAAGCAAAGCAGCCATTCTATCTTTAGAAATAGGAACAAATTCCTGTTCTTCGGCAGGAATATATTCCGGAAGAACCATACCAATACCGGTATCAACATCTATGTTTGTAGAAACAAGGAAGAAGAGTAAAAGCAAGAATGCGATATCCGCCATAGAACTTGTCGGAATTTGCGCTTCCCCTAATTTTCTCTTTTTAATTTTTACCATAGTTGTTTACCGTTTATTTTCCTTTTTTCATTTCATAAAGCGCATCAATTAATTCAATTGAGCTTTCTTCCATATCAGCAACCAATTTGTCAATTCTTGCAACAAAGTAATTATAAAGTACTTGAAGTATAATAGCTACGACAAGACCGAATAATGTTGTTAATAACGCAACAGAAATACCGCCTGCAACAACTGCAGGAGATAATTGTGCTGCTTCTTTAATAGCATCGAAAGCTTCGATCATACCTTGAACAGTACCGGTAAATCCAAGCATTGGTGCGATAGATATAAATGTAGATATCCAGATAAGACCTCTTTCTAGGAATCCCATTTCGATAGCACCGTAAGCCATAATAGCTTTTTCAGCAGCTTCAATACCTTCGTCAGCTCTTAAAAGACCGGCATGAAAAACAGATGCAATTGAACCGCGAGTATTTTCGCAGACTTTCATAGCTTCCTGAACACCACCTTTAGCTAGTGCATCTTTTACTTGAACAATAAATTTCTTGGTGTTCATTGTTGCGCGAGAAAGAGTCCAAATTCTTTCCAAAGAAAATCCAAGACCTAAAACTAAACATGCTAAAATTGGCCACATAAAACCGCCACCTTCAACAAACTTCTGCTGTAGGTACGTAAGTGCGCCAGTTTCTTCCACCTGTGCAATAACATAGGATGCGAATCCTAAAATCTCTGAAAATTGCATGAGAGCTAACCTCCGAAATTATTTATTTGTTTTTTTGGTTTTGTAAACTTTATTGTCAAAAAATAGTGCTATAACATTAAGGTTTTAGCGAAAAAAAGTCAATAAATTATTTTATCACCATTTTGTCTTTTATTCTTGACTTAATGAAAAATGCAATTCAATTATATTGCCGGAAACAATATTTTTATTCATAAATAGCGAATAAACGAGTTCTCCAATCTCTGAAGCCCTTATCATCATTGATTTATCTCTCACCCATTCCCTATTTTCAGTTGTATCTAAAATTGATGGCGCGATAGCATTCACCGAAATGTTATAATTTTTACCCTCTTTAACTAATGTTTTCACCAAATAATTTAATGAACTTTTTGAAGTACCATAAGCGATTTTACCTTCTTGCGGTCTGACAGAAGTCAATGCACTTGTAAAACAAATAGCACCGCCTTTAGATTCTTTAACTGAAATAAAAAATTGTTTTGCTAATAAAAAAGAAATTGTAACATTTATATCGAACATTCTTTGCCAATCAGAAAACTCGGTTTCCACAATTTTATTACCGCCGCCGAATCCTCCAACTGTATTAAACAAATAATATTGTGCATTCTTTTCAAATTCAATTGTTGAGAAAGCCTCAACTACATTATCTTCTTTCGTCAAATCGCCGGTTTGATAATACACGATTTTATCATTATTGTAACTCAGTTTTTTTGAATCGAATAAATAGAACAGATCAAAATCCTTTTTAAGAAAAACTTTGACCGCATCTTTTCCTAATGAACCTCCGGCACCAAATACTAATAATATTTTCTTCATACTTTTTTACCTCATTATAAATAGTTTCGCCCCTACAGGAAGATGATCCGAATATCCATTTAAATATTTACCACTATGGAAGGACGGCATTATTGAATTGACATTTGGACCATCTGTATAAGTAAAAAAATCATCCGATATTATCTCGAATGAATCTTTCAAATATTCCAGTCCTTTTTCATCCAATAATCCTCTGGAAATTATTATCTGATCCAGCATGTTAAAATCTCTATTATATAGATGTGTTCCCCTTCCATTCTCAAAATCATCCCAAGCCAAGTTAATTAATGAAGCAGTTGTATCTGTCATTTTTTTGGCGGATAAAATTTCATCAAGTGAATAGTTGTTTGGTTCGTCATTAAAATCACCAACTATTAAAAAATTTGAAAATTCACGAATTGTTTGAAGTGAGTCAACATATCGTTTTAAAGTAGAAGCCGCATTAACTCTTCTCGGTTGTGAACTTTCTTCGCCTCCCCTTCTCGATGGCCAATGATTTACGAATACATCTAGTATATCATCATTATAATATAGAGATACATGCAATATGTCTCGAGTATAATAATCTTCATTAAAAAAGTTTACCGGTATTTTATAATATCCGACTAAATCAAAAATGTCGGAATCATACATTAAGTAACTATCAATGCCGCGAGCATCCGGTGAATCAAAACCTACAACCATGTATTTTCGATTGTATAAAAATGTAATTGCCATTTTTTCCAATAAATATTTGTGTTCGACTTCCATAAATCCAATGATGTCGGGACCTTTCCCTTCATTCATGAAATTAATTACATCCGAAAGATTTGACATTTTTTGATGAATTCTTTCGTCAGTCCACTCTTTCGATCCGGTTGATAAAAATTCCTCATCTTCTTTATCGAGATCATTAACATTATCAAACAAGTTTTCAATATTCCATGAAGCTATATATATTGTATCAATATTCTGTGCGGGAAGCATAATCGTAAAACCAAGTACGAAAAAAAGCATGAATTGAATTTTCATTTGAGCCCGTTTTAGTAAATAACTTCTCTTTTAATTATATTCAAAAATAATAATTAACCTATATAAACAATTATAAGATTGCAAATCATATGGCAAAAAAGAAAAAATTTGTAATAATCGACGCAATGGCTTTAGCATACAAAGCTTATTTTGCTTTTATAAATAGACCGTTAAAAACGAAATCCGGTGAGTCGACTTCAGCCGTTTACGGATTTATAAACCAAGTATTTAAAATCATAGATGATACTCAACCCGATTATATAGCTGTTGCGTTTGATTCAAAAGAAAAAACATTTCGTCATGATAAATATGAAAAATATAAATCTTCCCGTGAAGCAATGCCGGAAGATATGATTCCGCAAATCGGAAGAATCCGAGAAGTTATCGAAGCATTCAAAATGCCGCTTTACATTAAATCCGGATTTGAAGCCGATGACTTAATTGGTACTGCAGTTAAAAAAGCTGCCGAAGCCGGTTTGGAAGCATTTGCTATAACACCCGATAAAGATTACATGCAATTAATAACTGACGATGTAAAAATTATTAAGCCGGGTAAATCGACCGACGAAATAGTGATTTTCGATAAGCAAAAGGTTAAAGAAGTATATGGTTTTGAACCTATTCAAATGATTGACTATTTAGCATTAATAGGCGATTCGAGTGATGATATACCCGGTGTTGCGGGAATCGGTCCAAAAACCGCTCAACCATTGATCGAACAGTTCGGATCTGTTGAAAATATCTATGAGAATATTGGCATAATTGATAAAGCCGGTTTGCGTAAAAAGTTAGAAGAAGGGAAAGAAAATGCATTCATCTCAAAAGAACTCGCTACAATTGTTACTGATGTTGATTTCGAGTTCAATTTAGAAGATGCAAAATTTTGCGAACCGGATTATGAAAGATTAACAAAGCTATTTGTTGAATTAGAATTCAAAAATTTCGGTGATAAGCTTATTAAACTTTTTGGCAAGAAAGCAGATAAGGCAATCACCGAAACAACAGAAACCTATTTAAATGATGAAGTTGATAACTTCGACTCGAAAAAAGTAAAGTATCATCTTGTAAATAAAATTAAGGATGCTGAAAAGTTAGCAGATGAATTATCAAAAAAGGAATTATTTGTTTTTGATACCGAGACAGATTCGCTTGATGTCTTAAACGTAAACCTTGCCGGTTGTGCATTCGCTTATAAGAGCGGTGAAGCTTATTTCATTCCGATAAAACCGTCAAAGGAAACAACTCAACTTTTCGAAACTGATTTATCGGATAGAATTGATCTTGATCAGTTTGCGAAAATATTCAATTCGGTTTTTGAAAACGAGAAGATCAAAAAAGTATGTCAAAACGGTAAGTATGATATTGCAGTTTTAAGAACACATGGAATAGAAGTAAAGAACTTTTTCTTTGATACAATGCTTGCAAGTTATGTCATTGATCCGGATCAAAAACATGGTATGGATAGTTTAGCAGAAAAATATCTCAACTACACTCCAATTCCATTGTCTGATTTAATTGGTGCGAAGAAAGAAGCGTCCAAAATTTACGAAGTTGATTTAGAAAAGTTAACAAATTATGCGGCGGAAGATGCCGACATTACATTTCGCCTTTATGAATTATTTAAGAAAGAATTAAAGAAGGAGAATTTAGAGAAAGTCGCATACGAAATTGAATTCCCGTTAGTTGAAGTTCTTGAAGATATGGAAAGAAACGGAATTAGTGTTGATAAGAAAAGTTTAGGGGCGTTCAGCAAGGATTTACAAATTTTATTAGATAACTATACGAAAGAAATTTTTAAGCTTGCCGAAGAAGAATTCAATATTAACTCTACTCAGCAGCTTCAAAAAATCTTATTCGAAAAATTAAAATTACAGAAGACTAAAAAAACAAAAACCGGTTTTTCAACGGACGCAAGATCTCTGGAATCCCTAAAAGGCGAACATGAAATAATTGATATTATTTTAAATTATAGACAAGTTGCCAAGCTAAAATCAACTTATGCGGATTCATTACCCAAATTAATTAATCCTAAAACCGGAAGAGTTCATACTACGTTTAATCAAACTGTTGCATCGACCGGAAGATTGTCAAGTTTAGATCCGAACCTGCAGAACATTCCTATCAGAACCGAACTTGGAAAAGAAATAAGAAAAGCATTCGTTCCAAGAGATAAAGATCATGTTATTTTCAGTGCGGATTACAGTCAAATTGAACTTCGAATAATGGCAAGTATATGCAGCGACAAAAATTTAATGGAAGCGTTTAAGAATAACGAAGACATTCACAGAAGAACCGCCGCACTTGTCTTCATGGTTGATCCGAACGATGTTACTGCAGATATGAGAAGAAAAGCAAAAGAAGTTAATTTCGGAATCCTTTATGGAATCGGACCATTCGGATTGAAAAATAGATTAGGAATAACTCAAAATCATGCGAAAGAAATAATTGATACTTATTTCGGAACATTCAAAAATGTAAAAAAGTTCATGGATGATTCCGTAAAATTCGCTCAAGAAAAAGGTTATGCTGAAACGTTACTAGGAAGAAGAAGATATTTAAGAAACATAAACAGCAGCAATCGCGTGGTAAAACAATTTGAAGAACGAGTTGCAATTAATATGCCGATTCAAGGAACTGCAGCAGATATGATAAAGTTGGCTATGATTAATATTCATCGTGAATTGATTAAACAAAAGTTTAATTCCAAAATGGTTTTGCAAGTCCATGACGAATTATTATTCGATGCTCACAAAGATGAAATTGATGATCTAATTCCGCTTGTTAAAAAATTAATGGAAGAAGCATTACCATTGCAAGTCCCGGTTGTAGTCGATACCGGAGTTGGTGATAATTGGCTTGATGCGCATTAGTTATTCTATAAGGAAATAATAAAGAAGCACACCAAAATTAATCTGCAGTGCGCCGAAAGCTAATCCGCTGTAGAGATCATATTTATCGGTGTTATCTAGATAAACTGATTGTCTGGTCTCGGTGTATTTATCAAAATTATTATCTGCTTCAATTTTGAAATATGCTGCAGTGGCACCAAGTGCAACCGCGCTTCCAACTAATATCTTAAATAACGTGGAATGAATAAACGGCTCGTCATATTCTTTTCCTAAGAAATTTAATTTTACTCTAGGTTGTTCCGGTATATTTTGCAAGGATATTTTTTCACTGGAATAATTCTTTCTTGATAGATGTACTTCATTAAAACTCATCGGTAATCTAATTGGTGTATAACCGATTATTGAATCATTTGAAGTTATATCAGCATCGGGAGAAGATATTATTAATGTTCGTTCGTCAAAATCTGCTGTAAGATTTAATACTTCATCACAATTATTGATTTTGACCTCTTTTTCTATTACCTCACTGCCCCACTCTTTAATAGAATCCGTAAATTTAATTTTATGAATTCCAACCGGTAATGCTAATTGCGAATTCACAAAATAATATTCTCCATCATTAATTGATGCATAAATCATATCACGGTTAGAATGGATGTTTATTTTTATCAAACACTCTTCTTGTGCAGAAATGTTGGAATACAATAGCCATCCAAATAATATGGTTAGGATTTTTATTTTCATTTAATTTCTTACCAGTTGATAAACCAGCAATTCACCGCGATCAATTCCGATATATAATTTGTCATCAAAATATGCCGGATGAAGTTTTACTCTTGATTCATATTCTATCGTTTTTACAATATTTCCATTGTCAGTGTCGATAAATAATAGTTTTCCGTTTACATCCGGTTGAAGAAGAATATTTTCAAAGAGTGCTCCCGTCGCATTAAACATTCCTTCGGATTCAAATTTCCAGATTTGTTCGCCGTTATTGATATTTAGACAATAATATGATCCAGCTAAGTTGCCGATGTAAATATTTTGATCATTCATTACTGCGGGTGATTTGATTTTCGCGTTTGTATCAAATCTCCAATTTTCACTAAAGTCGGATAAATCGAATGACACAAGTTCACCATTATTTGTTCCGATTAATCCGATATTGTCTTTTATAGATATTGCTGCTTCATTATTATCTAAAATCTTTTTTGAATATTTTATCTCACCATCGTTAAGGTCTATACAAAATAATTCACCGTTAAAAGCTGCTACGTAAAGTTTGTTTTTGTGAGCAGCCGGAGAAGAATATACTTTTTGGTTAAGTTCTGTTCTCCATTGTCTGTTGAGAAAAGTATCATATCTATAAATAACTCCGTCATCGCTAACAAAGACAAAATTATTTCCGATCTTTATCATCTCATTACCGACTCTTCCGGGTATTTCAATTTCTTTTAATCTTTCCCCTTTTCGTATATCGTAACTTACGAGGAGAGAGTAATCCTCACCCGATTGTGTAATTATGTAATACATTATACCATTATTTAAAATTGGAGCTACGGCAATTTCTCCCTTACTTTTATCTGCACCTAAAACTTTTCCGGTTTCCGTATCAATGCAGAAGATATTTCCCGCTAAATCCGATGTGAATACATGATTTCCCTCAACAACAACTGAATTAAAATTAAAGCTGCCGGTAACAGTTGCCTCCCAAATTAATTCAAGCGAATCCGGCAAAGTCATCGGATAGTAAAATGATCTTTCCGGAATTTGTCCGAACATAGCATAAGCCGGTTGTCCGTTTGGATAATTTTTTATAAGCAGTTGTTTAGTGCAACTAATGAGAAATAATAATAGAATTAATATGACAGATATTCGTTTCACTAAAAATCCCAACCGAAGAAAAATTGGTAAAATAATGTGTCTTGAAATTTTGTAAAGTTGTTTTCAATCTTTTTACCAACATCGTATCTAAATACAATCGCATTGAAGAAGTTAAATCTAATTCCGGCACCAATTGATCCTAAAGTTTCGTTATAAGCATCATCCCAAGCACCGCCGGCATCAAAGAATACAGCACCGCGCAATTGTGAAAAACTTATTCCGAGAAAAGGAAATCTGATTGTAAGTTCATCTATTAAAGGAAACCTTAATTCTGCGGATGAAATCCAAAGTTTCTCCCCACGAATTCCCCATCTTGGCCAACCTCGTAAATCCCAGCTTCCACCGGCGATATATCTAGTCGCATCTTTACCTTCGTTGTAATATATAGATCCTCTGAAAGCAAGTGCACTTCTGAAACCTAATCTCAAATAATGCCGGTAATCCATCACTGCGGTAAAGTAATTTGTGTTGGAATATTTTATATCACTTGTATAACCGAGCAAAAACCTATAACGTGAACCGTCCAGAGGACCGGATGGTCCCCACAATGAATTATCATGGACGAAAGAAACCATGTTGGTAAGTTGTAATGACTTCCTGCCATAAACACCCGGTAAAAGTTCTCTATCGGAATTTGCAAGACTAACACTTACTTCCAACCGTTTGAAAAAAGAAAGTGGATAGATTAGACTAAAGAAACCGCCATAAACTCTTTCATAAAATCGATCATCCGAAACTCTTATATCATATCGCGGTCCATTGAAATGAAAAACTCCGTACGCATAGTTGGTTCTTTCTCCAACGTATAATCTAGTTAGTGCTACATTTATGTTTCGAAAAATATCGTTATGAAAATCACCGCTGTTATAAAAAAGAAAATAGTATTTATCATCACCAAGCATATCGCTGAAAGTCATTAACGCACCGGCACGTTCACCATAACTTGGGCCTGCAGCAAACTGACCTACGGCATAATCAAGAGAATATTCTTTTTTATAATCTACTTCCTTAAACTCGGATTCTAATTCAATTTTCTTTGCTATCCAAGGTTTGTCACGCAAGGCGAAATTAAATTTGACGTATTTTTTTGCCGAATCCGGTACACTATTCATATCATATTCATAAAATTGAAGCGAGAATTTTTGGAATGAGGAAGTAACCACTTCATTATTAGAAAAGAAATCAAAATCATATACACTTGTGACAAAATGTGAATACTGTTTCATTCCGATGGGATTAGCATTTTCATTTTCCAATTTCCAAATATTAAATACACCGTCGTAATCCGATGTAAAATAAAGTTCAGAAAAATCCGGGTTGAAATGCGGAGTTTTTATGTTAGCATTTACATAAGTCAGGTATTCAATTTCGAAAGTGCTTAGACCAATCTTAAAAAGATTACTTTTTCCTTCAAAATAACCTTCGGTTCTATCTGATGAAAAAATTATATGATTGTCATTCTTCGTAAATATTGGGTCCAGGTCATCATAGTAATCATTTGTAATTCTGAATAGACTATCTAAACTTAGATCGAAAATAAAAATGTCGCTGTAACCTTTTTTATCTGTTGCATTAAAGACTAACTTATTATTGTCATTCGAAAATGAAGGTGATTGAATTGTTATCAAATCATCCCATTTATAAGTTTGAATAACTTCTTCATCTCCTATTGAATAAATATGAATTGCGTCGCTTCCACCGGCTTTTGAAACGAACGCAACTTTTCCATCACTCGATGCAGTTAAAGAAAGTTGAAGTAAGTGAAATGCTTCAAAAACTTCTTCTTTTTCTCCTTGTACTATTTTAATTGGTTCGCTCCAAGATTTCGTGGTATCGTCAAATTCAATTTTAAATACTGACGCATATCCATCATAATTCCCGATGAAGTATATTTCTTTTGCTTCATTGTCCTGATAAATTGCGGGAGAGAAATTAAATCCTTCCGATGTTATCTTCTTTGATGCTAGTGTGTGAGGATATTTATTTTCATATAAGGGGAAGTATTTTTGCTTAAGCGAATGTGACCATTTCTCATCAATTTCATCTATTGATTCTTCCAATGTGTATTCAATAACTTTTTCAAATGAAGAAAACCTCCAAATGTTTTCAAGCATGAGTAGAACTTTTTCTTCACCATATTCTTCACCGACAAACATCAAAAAATTCTGACCTTCTTTGTACATCAAAAATGTGCCGTAAATTTTCAACATCTCTTTTAACGGAATAAAATATCCGTTCAGAACCGCATCGCGTAAAATCATCTCCGCTTGTGTATCCCAGTGATAAGACCAGTATTCAGCGAGACCTTCGATAAACCAAAGCGGTGGTTGTTTCATAATTGCAATTCTTCTATCTCTTTGCAGATTGAATAACTTTGAAGTCATAAATACGTGCACAAGCTCATGCCGGATTACATGACGAAATTGCTCAAGTGAACCGAGATAAGGTATTACAACTCTCCCCTTTAAGAACTCAAAAAAACCACCAACACCTTCGGGGATGAAATTTGGGACGATGTTGGTCTGCTGAAATTGTAAATGTGAGTTGTAAAAAACTAGAGGGATTCTGCGAGTAATTATATTGTTAAATTTAACTTTATATTCATCAAATGCTTCTTCGGCATATTGAGCACCGATTTCTGCGATTTCTAAAAATTCACCGCTGTAATAAATATCAAAATGTTCGGTCTTAAGAAGCTTCCACTCAAAATCTTCATAGGTGACTTTGTTTCTTCCAAAAAAGAAAAATTGGGCAGTCGTAATATTGACTGAGATAAGAAATAACGAAAGAGTTAGTAGGATTTTTTTTGTCAAGATAATAAACGATTATTTTGTTTTGCGTGTTAAATAACGAAACTCTGTTGTTACCGCAATGTAAAAATGATTACCTAATTAGTAACAAAAAAACTCTTCAAATGATGTTTAACTTTCTCATCAAAATAATTTGTCAAAATATCTTTGATATCCTTTTCGGTTACAGCGGTTAAGCATTTTTCAACTAACTTTTGAGTTTCCTCAAATGAAATATTTCTAATAATCTGTTTAGTAACGGGAATAAGTGCTGGAGAAACACTGAGCGAATCGAGTCCCAACCCGATTAACAATGGAATTGCTATTTGATCGGAAGCCATTTCACCGCAGATACTAACAAACACATCGTTTTGCTTACCTTCTTTTATAATAAAATCAATTGTTCTTACAACAGATGGATGAAATTCTTGGTATAAACTCGAGACAATTTCATTTCCTCTATCTACGGCAAGTAAATATTGAATTAAATCATTCGTACCAATCGAGAAAAATGAAACTTCTTTTGCAAATTCATGTGCTAGAACTGCAGCGGATGGAACTTCAATCATTATACCGAGTTCTATATCGTTATCAAATTTATGTCCTTCTTTCTTAAGTTCAGCCTTGCATCCTTCCATAATTTTTTTTGTTTCACGCACTTCTACAAGCGATGCAATCATCGGTAACATTACTTTAATATTTTTATGTATGCTAGCTCTGAGGATCGCCCGCAACTGAGTTTTGAATAATTCCCTATTATCCAGTAAAAATCTGATTCCTCGCCATCCTAAAAACGGATTTGCTTCTTTAACATCAACCGGTAAAATTTTATCGCCGCCAATATCTAGTACTCTAATGATTGCGATATCAGGGTATATATTTTCCGAAATTTGCTTATACCATTCCAATTGTACTTCTTCAGTGGGGAATTGGTCCATTTCTTCGAATATTTGTTCTGTTCTTACAAGACCGATTCCATTAGCACCATTTTGAACGATTAAATCAATTTCTTCCGTTAAATCTAAATTGGCGAGCAATGATATTTTTCTGCCATCTGTTGTCTCTGCCGGAAGATCTTTTAGCTTTGAAAGTTCTGCATCGTATAAATTGAGATTCTTTATTCTCTTTTTGTAATAAGACAGTTGTTCATCGGTTGGAGCAACAACTACTTCGCCTCTGTAACCATCGACAATAATTGTATCGCCATCGTTAATTTTTGCCGTAGCATCATGCAAACCAAGCACAGCAGGTATATGAAGGGATCTTGCCACAATTGCGGCATGAGAAGTTAATCCGCCAAAATTAGTAACGTATCCTTTTACGTTAGCTCGGGAAAATAAAACTGTATCAGCCGGGGTTATATTATCTGTAACGACTATGACATCATTAGTAATCTTTGATTTCCATTTCTTCTTTTTGATGTTTCTGATGATTCTGTTTTTAATATCATCTATATCTTGTGAACGCTCTTTCATGTATGGTTCGTTAACTTGATCCATCATGCGTTGATACTTAGAAATTTCATCGTAAACAATATATTCTGAAGTGCGTTTCTCGTCTCTTATTCTTTTCTTAATTGTATCAATAAGAACCGGATCATCTAAAATCATTATTTGTGCTTCAAAAATTGCGGCTCTTTTTTCACCAAGTTTATCGATCGCCAATCCAAATACTTTTTTAAGTTCCTTGCGTGAAGATTCAAGTGATTCTTCCAGAATAGTTATAGCTTCTTCCACATTTTCAATTGTGTCGGAATTAATGGATTCTTTTTCTTTTTTGAATAAATATGCGGGAGCAATTGTGATGCCGGGTGCAGCGGGAAGTCCTTTGTAAATATTTGATTTTTCTTTTGGCATAGTTTACATCTCGTCGAATCCTCTTTCAAAATAGGCTAATATTTCTTTAGATGCTTCTTCTTCATCAGGACCTTCAAACGTTAAAATTAATGATGATCCTTTCTCAGCAGCTAATGTCATTACACCAATAATGCTTTTTCCGTTTATATGCAAACCGTCTTTGTTAATAAAAAACTCAGACTTAAATTGAGCAGCAAGTTTAACTATTGTTGCCGCTGGTCTTGTATGAAGTCCGGCATTGTTAATTATTTTAACTTCTTTTTCTATCATTAATTAATTCTATCGACTAATTTATGAGTAAGCCAGAATAATATTTCTCTTGCTTCGGAATCTTTAACTTTACTAACGCAGTTTAATGCATTTTTAGAAAACTTTCTAATTTCTTTTTTGGTGTCTTTGATAACGCCAAGCTTTTCATAAACTTCACGATATTTGGCAACTTGATTCTTTTTAATCCCTTTGTTATCAATAACCTTTTGAAGTAGTTTTCTATCCTCACCTTTCGACTTCTCTAATGCCTTAAGAAATAGAAATGTTTTCTTGCCCTCAACTAAATCACCGCCGACAGTTTTGCCAAATTCTTTTTCATCTCCAAAGATATCCAATAGATCGTCTTGCAGTTGAAAAGCTAAACCAAGATTTCTTCCGTAACTCGCTAAATTATTTACTTCACTTTTACTGCCGCCAACAATTTTCGCGCCTATAAAACAACACATTTCGGCAAGTGCTGCAGTTTTCTTTTGGATCATTAGCAAATACTCGTCAATTGTTACATTCTTTTTTAACTCAAAGTCTTTATCGTAGCTTTGTCCTTCGCAAATTTCAATAATACCTTGTGTAAAATGATTTACAATTTCGTTTACATTGTTTTTACAATCCTTCGTTAAATATAAATACGCAACTGCCATTAAATTATCGCCTGCAAGAATTGCAGTATTCACATCATACTTTTTATGAAGACTCGGTCTGCCGCGACGAATATCTGCGTTATCCATTATATCATCGTGAATTAACGTAAAGTTATGAAGAATTTCTACCGCAAGTGCTGCGTTGTAAACATCATTAACTTTACCTCCAACAGCTTTTGCTGCCATCATAACTAAAAATGGACGTAATCTTTTCCCGCCGGATTCCAATGCATACGTGCAAGGATCATATAAAGATTTTGGAAGTGATTTAATGAATGCTTCTCTTAGTTTCTTCTCAACTTTAATGATCTCGTTTTTATAGTATTTTGAAATTTGTTTTTCAGTCATTTTTACCGTCAATATAATTCTGATTTTCTAATTAATTTTTGCTTTGAAAGTGCTTTTATATTTTTTGATCCTGTCAAATACATTATTTTTCTAACTTCCTTGAACCAATTATCTATTAATTTGATTGTGCCGTCAACTCCGGATTTCAATATACTTTGAAGAAGAGGTCTGGCAGATGCCGCAATATCTGCACCGAGTGCAATTGATTTTGCGATTTCAATACCGCTATAAATACCGCCCGATGATATTAAAGTAAAACTATACTTTTTCTTTAATGTGTTTACTTCACGCAAACAATATGAAGTCGGCAATCCCCAGTTTCTAAAATATTCGTCTTGTTGTTTGTTCCTTTTTAATTCTACTTGTGACCAGCTTGTACCTCCAGCGCCAGCAACATCAATTCCCTCTACCCCAACTTCTAACAATTGCTTTGCTGATTTTCTACTAATTCCCGATCCAACTTCTTTTACAATGATAGGTACTTTTAATTTATTGACCAGAATCTCAATACGCTTTAACAATCCGGTAAAATTTGGTTCGCCGGATTTTTGCAATACTTCTTGTAATGGATTAACATGAATCACTAAAGCAGAAGCCTCCACAAGATCAACAATTTTTTGAAATGGTTTAATCTCTTTAATCGAAGCAACTTGAGCAGCTCCAATATTAGCAAGAATGGGAACATCCTTTGCATTCTTTTTAACAGTTGCATAAGTAGTATGATAATCGTCTGATTCTAAAGCTTGTCTCTGACTACCAACACCAATCGGGATATTTAATTGATTTACAACTATGGCTAATGACTCATTAATTTTTTCAGCTTCTGAAGTTCCGCCGGTCATACATGAAATAAGAAATGGGTAACTAATTTTATGACCAAAGAATTTTGTTGTGAGATCAATTTTATCGAATTGGACTTCAGTTATTGCATTGTGTTCAAAGTAGTAATTTTCTAAACCGTTGGTAAGATATGAGAAACCGACGTCATCATTAAGACAAAGCTGGATATGATCCTTTTTGCGTTGGATGGTTTCCTTTTTTTGATCGGGCATAATTAAGTAAAATCCCTCAGTAAATTGCCTTTGCTATCAAATAGTCTGTCAACTTTCACTTCTTTGCGAACTGAATTTATTAATATAATTCTTTTTGAATTAATTAATTGCTGGATATTTATATGTTGTTCTTGAATTGATTTATTGTCCAACATAAATTGTCTATAACATCCGTTTAATATTCCGGCATTAATTGGTGGAGTGATTGTAGCATTATTAAACTCGACTAAAATATTTGTAATGCACCCTTCGGCAAGCTGCTCTTTTTCATTGAAGAATATCGTTTCGAAAAATCCATTTTTTCGCCCAACTCGAAGCTCCCTTTCGTATAATTCTCTATTAGTTGTCTTAAAGAACTGATATTTATTATGTGAATCAATTTTTTTATCCGATATTCTCAAATCGACTGTTTCAGAATTTGGTGAAATTATTTCGTTAGTTATTGTAATATTTCCCCATTTTGAAAGCGATAATCGAATTTTATACAATTTATTTTTGTCTAAACTGTAAATATGCTTTGAGAGTTCACTTCTAACAAATTTTTCATCATAATTAAACAAATAATATTTTGAGGCATCCTTTAATCTATATAGATGATTTTCAAATAGAAATATCACGCCATCTTCAAGAAGCATTGTTTCAAAGAGTTCAAAATATTTCGTTGATTGAGTTAGGAAATTTGACTTCAATAATACTTCTTCATATTCAAGTTCAGGGTCGCTATCCCAAACTACCCCGCTTCCAATGCCTAATTCACCTTTCATACTTGATTTATTAATATCGAGTGTTCTAATAGCAACATTTGTAATTGAATGATTCTTGTTAAACATTCCAATTAATCCGGTATAAACTCCTCGTTTGGATTTTTCAAGTTCGTGAATAATTTCCATCGTCCGCAACTTTGGAGCACCAGTAATTGAACCGCTTGGGAATAGATTCTTAATTATTTCTGAAATTGAATTTGTTTTTAGCTTTCCAACAATCTCTGAAGTTAACTGAAAAACCGACTCATATTTTTCCAATTTGTATTTATTTTTAACCTCTACTCTTCCGTATTCACAAATTTTGCCGATATCATTTCTTAACAAATCGACAATCATAATATTTTCCGCACGATCTTTTTCGCTATCAAGTAACATCGATTGATTTATTTCATCAGCGTGTGTATTTATTCCTCTGGCAATCGTTCCCTTCATTGGTTTTACTTTTATATTATGATCGATTATCTCAAAAAATAATTCGGGTGATGAGGAGACTATTATTCGATCATTGAGATTCATAATTGCAGTATATTCAGCGGATTGCGAAAATATTAATTGCGCAAACAACTCTTCAATCTTGGAAGTTAAATTGAAATTTCCTTTAACCGTATAATTAACTTGGTAGGTGTCCCCTTCTTTGATGTATTTTTTAATTTTCTCTACATTTTTTATGTACTCTTGTTTGGAAGTATTAAGCTTAAAATCACTAATTATTTTCTTCCCGATTAATTTCGAAAAACCAGAATAATCTATTTCAGTACTTTTAATGATTTCTATCGAACTCGAATCACAAAATGAAAAATGCAATAACGGTTTTTCAGATTCTGTTGAATATTGTTCCAATCTTTGCTCTAATAAATATCCCAGTTCATATTCGATATAACCGAAAGCAGTAAGATCTAAACTTATTAGTTCTTCTATTTTTGCAAATCCAAAGTTCAATTCATCGTGTGAGTATATTTTTACTTCATCGGAAACGTTTTGGAAAAGATAAGATTGAGCGTTTTTATAAATCAGTGGTGTGTAGAAGAATGCAGAATTTGGTTTATCTACAATGTATTTAATGATTTCGAATAATTTCATACACAATTTTTATATGGATTTTCAAATTTACAAAATATTGGGCATTAATAATTTTTTAGCTAATTTTGACGAATTCGAATGCATATTTACGGAAATTAAATGAATAAACCCCGTCTCAGTTTTTGGCAAATTTGGAATATGAGTTTCGGTTTTTTAGGAATTCAATTCGGGTTTGCTCTGCAAAATGCAAATGTTTCCAGAATTTTTGAAACTCTAGGTGCAAATATTGATGAGATTCCGATACTTTGGATTGCTGCGCCAGTAACAGGCCTAATCGTTCAACCCATAATTGGGCATATGAGCGATAAAACTTGGAACAGACTTGGCAGAAGAAGACCATTTTTCTTAATTGGTGCAATTCTGGCTTCTATTGCTTTATTCATAATGCCAAACTCACCTGTGTTGTGGGTTGCTGCCGGTATGCTTTGGATTATGGATGCTTCAATAAATATCTCGATGGAACCATTTAGAGCTTTTGTCGGTGATATGCTTCCTTCCGAACAAAGAACTCTTGGTTTTTCAATGCAAAGTTTTTTTATCGGAACCGGAGCAGTTGTTGCTTCCGCGTTACCATATGTTATGACAAACTGGTTTGGTATAAGTAATACAGCAGAAGCCGGAGCTATTCCCGATTCTGTAAAATTCTCGTTTTATATCGGCGGCGCAATTTTCTTTTTGGCAGTGTTATGGACAGTGATAAGTTCAAAAGAATACTCTCCCGAGCAATTGGCTGAATTCGAAAAAGCTAATGAATCTAAATACGATAATCTTGAACGGAACGAAGTAACTTCTCCGGAAAAACAAATACGATATGGTGTTATCTGGTTTTTGATATGCGCAATTTTGTTTGCAATTTTTGAACTGTTTATATATATGGACTACGGATTATTAGTGTTTTTCGGTGGTGGTGCTGTTTTCGGATTAATACAAATTGTAAGCGGATTTCTTACTAAAAGTGGAAATACAACAAGTGGTTTGGTTTCGGTTATAAACGATTTATATCACATGCCGAAAACTATGATTCAACTTTCTTATGTGCAGTTCTTTTCATGGTTTGCACTTTTTGCAATGTGGATTTATACAACACCGGCTGTTACACGTCACATTTATAATACAACTGATCCAACTTCCTTCGATTATAATCAAGGTGCCGATTGGGTTGGAGTGTTAATGGCAGTTTATAATGGTTTTGCAGCCATAATGGCATTCTTATTAATTTGGTTGGCAAAAAAACTTACCCGTAAATCTGTTCACGCAATAAGTTTGATCTGCGGTGGTTTGGGATTAGTTTCGTTTTATTTTATTACCAATCCCGACTTGCTAATAATTTCCGAACTTGGTATCGGCTTAGCTTGGGCGTCAATCTTAGCGATGCCATATGCAATTTTAACCGGTTCACTTCCGGCTAAAAAAATGGGTGTATATATGGGAATTTTTAATTTCTTTATTGTCATCCCGCAAATAACCGCGGCTGCAATATTAGGTTTTTTTGTTA
This sequence comes from Ignavibacteriales bacterium, assembly GCA_003599395.1. Lineage (GTDB taxonomy): Bacteria > Bacteroidota > Ignavibacteria > Ignavibacteriales > Melioribacteraceae > SURF-28. Next base: position 27,077 of record QZJX01000067.1, read on the forward strand.
AGAATCTATTTGATGGTCATGCGATTTATGCTCTAGTATTGGGTGGAATTTCAATGTTTATCGCAGCATTATTAGTTATTAGAGTAAAGGATGTTGATTAAATTATAATTCTGAAGGTATAATGAAGATAATTAGTTTTGAAGGGATAGACGGAACCGGTAAGACAACGCAAATTCAATTGTTGAATGATTATTTAACATCCGAAGGATATAAAGTTAACGTAAGATCCTATCCGGTTTATGAATCTTTTTTCGGTAAGGAAATAGGAATTCATTTAAGCAGCAAGGATATTAAACATAATATAGATGCACGATCTATGGCTCTTTGGTATGCTATGGATAGATGGAAAGATAGAAAAGATTTTATTGAAACTGATCGTGATACCGAAATTTTACTTCTAAATCGTTATACACTTTCAAACATGGTTTATCAAGTTATTAGAGCCGGTGAATCGGAAAACTTAGCCAATTGGGTTGAAAATCTTGAACATAATATTCTTGGGCTTCCCCGTCCCGATCTTTATCTTATTTTTGATTTGCCTTTTGAATTGGCATTAAAAAATAACGAGGGAAAAGGTAAAAGAGATTATATCGATAGTGAAGTGGATAAATATGAACGCGACGTTAAATTGCAAACTCAGGCTCGTGAGCTATATTCTCGTTTCGCAAAAGATAAAGATAATGCAGTCGTTATAGAATGTTTTGATAATGAAAAAATGCTCCCGGTTGAGAGCATTTTTGAAAAAGTAAAATTAAGCGTTAATAAAATTATCAATACTTGATTATAATCATATCGACTGAGTAGGGATCGAGATCTGCATTTTGTTCTTGACTAAAGTCTGATAGAGATAAACGTATTTCACGAGGATTTTTACTGACTTGTTCAGTCCAAGAAATTGTTTCTTCAATAACTTCATCTCCCAAATTATCTTTTTCGACTTTTTTCTTCCAACCTTTTGTTAAACACTTTTCTATGAGATTAATTGTTTGTTTATATTCTTTATCCGCTTCCGATTTATCATCACCTTGATAAAATGATGCATTGTAGGATGGATCATCACCGTTTATAAATGAATCCATGGCACCTTTAATTTGATAAAGATTTCTTGATGACGGTACAGTTTGAGGGAAAATGAAATACGCATTTGAATGAGCAAGTAAATACTTTAATCCGGTGCAAAAATCTGCGGTAGAACTTAAGAACAGAGAGGCGGAATCTGCAAATGCAGTTTGCAATAAGTAGTCACCTCTTGAGATGCTGTCACCAACAACATATAATACCCACTCACCGGATTCGGGAACTTTAAACCCCAGAGTAACAAAATCTTCTCCTTTTGCAGAAACTTGCTGATACTTTTTCTCTTGGGGAGTCACTACAATAAGAGATGGGCTGAATTCATTTGAATAAACAATAAAATGAACTCTTTCACCTTTATTCAACTGCATCTGGTAACCATCATATCTTCCAAAATCCGACCGGTAAAGATCTTTGGAAGTTAACTCGCCTTCTGTTTTTTGATAATCAACATAGAATTCTTGAGAATAAAAAGAAGCGAATAGTATAAATATCATTACAATTATTTTGTTCTTCATTTCGATTCCTTTTTATATTGATTCTTGTGGTTCTTGATCTTCTTTAACCATAAACCAGAGAATTGCAGAAATTGCAAGTGTTACAGCACTAATGATAAAGATTAGACTTTTATCCGGTGCGGAACTTACGGCTTGTCCGACTCCAAAACTTGCAACAAGTTGAGGAAGCACAACAGCTAAATTGAACAATCCCATAAATAAACCCATTTGAGATTGATCGACCTTCTGTGACATGATTGCAAAAGGCAAACTGATTGTAGCCGCCCAGCCTACACCTAATATTCCCATCATTATGTATATAATTATTGGAGTAAACCCAAAGAATAACATTCCCGTATAACCAACAGCCATTATAGCAATACAGGCAGCATGTGTCTTAACTCTACCGATTTTTCTTGTGATTGGTTCTAAAACAAATGCAGGCAATATCGCTCCAACCGCGTTTAGAATTAGAAAACTTATTGTGACAACTTTCCCCATTTCAATTTGTATTGCCGGGACTATTTCCATACCCGTCTGATATCCATAAACTTTATATTGTACATAAGCAAACATGTAAACAAACATTGTTTGAATACCGAGCCAAGTAAATGAATGTGCGGCAAGCACTTTTTTGAATCCAATAATTCCTCTTTGCTTCTTTGTTAATCCATCAGTTTTTGCGAGTATGACGGTTATTATAAAATATAACGTAATTACAAGACATATAATTTCAACATAATAATTATCCATATGGAAATTTATTAATCTAGCAGTAAGTGCATAGACCGCATAAATTAAAAATCCCCACAATGGTTTGATGTTATTTAAAATTTCAATCGGTGAAGAATTATTTGTGGGAATGTCATTCGGTTCATCATCTTCGGATTTTTTAAGTTCCCTTGGTTCTTCAATAAAGAACGGTGGAATAATTGAAAGTACTAAAACTAAGAATACTCCAAAGTAAATCAGTACATAATTATCCCAAACAGCGCCGATTACATATGCTAGAACTCCGAATGTTCCGGATATTGTTTGCATCCAAGCATAACCTTTTGTTCTTTCAACCCCTTCCGGTGTAACATCTGCAATGATTGATCTAGTTGGATTGAAACTAATATTAATTGCTAAATCAAGTGTAAGTGCAACCGCAATTGCAACACCAAGAATTCCTTCAATTCCCATAGAAGTTGATATTACATCAATATTAGGGAGAGCAAGTAACATCAATGCTGCTAAAAATCCACCAATAAAAATGAATGGTCTTCTTCTTCCCTTCCAAAACCAAACTTTATCACTTATCAAACCGATAATAACTTGTCCAAGAATGCCGGCAATTGGACCGGCAGCCCAAACAAGTCCTACATCATGAATTTCTAATCCATATTGAGTGCTAAGAATCCAGCTTAGAGCGGCAATTTGAATCGATAGTGCGAATCCCATTGCAGTTGCCGGAAGTGCAAGTAATGCATAAAAAACATTAGAGAGTTTCTTTTGGATTTCCAACATGTTTATCTCACTGAAAAATTTATGGACTTAATTTAATAAATAAATTCTTGCCGTTTTAGCAGGAAGAATTAAATTTCCATTTTCATTTAAAGAAATCATTTCACCACTTTGTAATTCTTCAAAAGTTGATTGAGAGTTAAATTCACTTGTCATTCTTTTTAGTTCAACTTCATATTCTTCATCATTATTGTTAATTGCTATCATAATTTTTTCGTCGTCTTTCATCTTGAAATAAACATATGTCTCATCATAGGGAGCATATTGAATCATCTTACCGCTTGAAAGCGATTTGTATTCTTTACGAAGTTCCAAAAGCTTCTTTGTGAAACAATAAATTTCATTTTCTAAATCAGCTCTACCTTCTTTTGTAAATGCGTCTCGTTCATCATTTGTGAAACCGCCCGGAAAAGGTTTTCTTATTCTTCCGTGATGATCACCTTCATTAATTCCAATTTCGGAGCCATAAAATATTTGAGGAATACCTCTTGATGTTAAGAGAATAGTGAGTGCTATTTTATACTTATCAACATCTCCATTTGCGATGTACATTCCTCTATCAATATCATGATTATCAATGAATGTCATGAGATTATCAATATCTCTGTATAGATAATCCATTGCGAAGGTCTTGTAAAAATCATACAAACCGGCTTTTCCGCTTAAATATCTGTAAAATGAATCACGTAAACCAAAATCGAGAAGAGCCGGGAGATTTGTTTCAAAATTTTCGCGGACTTTAGAATTTTTCTGGAATCCCGCCAAGAATGCCGGTTCACCGGTCCAAACCTCACCAACTATATTAAA
>QZJX01000007.1 GCA_003599395.1 Ignavibacteriales bacterium
TGGAAGACCTGGAATTCTTTTCCAATCTTGACCATCATATTTATAAACTCCGTCTCCACTAGAATATATCGGCAAACCTTTTCTTGTCCATGTTGAAGTAATGCTGGTTCTTGAGTCCCATTCCATTTCATTTACGTTATTATTTTCGTCAATTAGCAAAATTTTGTTATCCCCATCAATAGATTGTGATATAGCCGATGCAACGACGTTTAGCTTATTATCAATCGGGGAGACATAACCGATAACATCTGCGATACCTGCATCATTTTCACTTTGGTATATAATTTTCCATCCGCTTCCATAGTAATTATAGACTGTTCCATCACTTCCGCTACCCAAATAAATATTATTTTCATCTGTACCCCACATACAAGTAACTTGACCTGTAAAAGGTAAACTTTGCATAAAAAAGGCTTTTGTATCAAATTGAGTAAAATCCCACTTTAATAAATTGGCTGAGCTGGCTATAAAGGTGCTATTAATTCCAAACGAATAAATAGCATTGAATCTGCTATAAGCTTTATAGTTATATAATGAATCATAAATCTGAACTTTTTCTACGGACCAAGTAGAGCCATTCCACCGAGCCAAACCATATGGCTCAGAATCGTAATCACCATTTTCATCTTTTAGAAATATTTCACCAACCGCCCAAATGCTATTTTCATCAATGATGGCAACATCATAGAGAATACTTGAAAAGTCTCCAAACTCGTAGGTCTGCCATGTAAAATTATGACTGGTTGCTTCCAATGTTTTTATTGTAACTTCATTTGTTGTTTCAATAATCTCATTCCTTAGAGATTTTGATACTTTATATGTATAATCTCGATTTTCATTAAGACTTGTATCAACAATAACTGTATCTGTAGCGGAACTGTTAAAAGTAGTAATTACACTATTATCTCTTTCTAGTATTAAGTCATAATCCCTATTTGGTTGACTGTTGTGCAAGTGCAGATATACTTCAGAAACACCAACATCAAGTTGAATTATATAAAAATCGGTATGGTTGATCGGTGGTTCTGTCGTGTTGCATGAAACTATAATAAAGAACAAAGGCAAAAGGAAAGAGTAGAGGTATGTGGAGTGATTTTTCATAATTATAAATATAAATCAACATTTATTGGATTAAAATTCTTCTAAACAAAAAGAGCGATCAAATGATCGCTCTTAATTATACATTAACAATTTTACATTACTTCATTCTTTTCGGTCCGGCTTTTTTAACTTCATCGGTTACGCCATCTTCAAACAGTTTGAAGTTTTCGATGAATCTTGCTGCAAGAGCATCGTACTTTTTCCAATACTCTTTTTCATTTCCCCATGAAGTTGATGGATCGAGAACATCTTCAGGTACTTCCGGACAAGTTGTTGGGACTTCAAATCCGAATAATTTGTCCTTGCGGAATTTCACTTTTTCTAATTGTCCGTCCAATGCAGCGTTAAGTAAGTTGCGTGTGTGACGAATACTAATTCGTTTACCAACACCAAACGCGCCGCCGACCCAGCCGGTATTTACTAACCAAACATTTACGTTGTGTTTAAGCATTCTTTCTTTCAACATTTGCGCGTAATCAAACGGATGACGAACCATAAACGGTGCACCGAAACATGCCGAGAAAGTTATCTGCGGTTCAATACCTAAACCGATTTCAGTTCCGGCAATCTTTGAAGTATAACCACTTATAAAATGATACTGTGCTTGTGCTGGATTTAATTTTGCAATCGGTGGTAAAACTCCCGATGCATCACAAGTTAAGAAGATTATATTTTTCGGATGCGCATGAACATATCCTTCCGAAATAATATTCGGTATAAACTCAACCGGATATGAAGCACGTGTGTTCTCCGTAAGTATATCATCATCTAAGTCGATTCTGCGAGATACAGGATCGAATACAACATTTTCTAAAATTGTTCCGAATCTTCTAGTTGTTTCATAAATCTGCGGTTCGTGTTCTTCACTTAAACGAATAACTTTTGCGTAACAACCACCTTCGAAATTGAATACGCCTTCACTGCTCCAGCCATGTTCATCATCACCGATAAGTTTTCTTTTTGGATCTGCAGATAATGTGGTTTTACCTGTTCCGCTTAATCCGAAAAACAAAGCTACATCATCTTTATTTCCGATGTTTGCCGAACAGTGCATAGGTAATACATCTTCAAAAGTTAGAAGAAAATTAAGAACTGTGAATATCGATTTCTTAATTTCTCCGCCATAAGATGTATTTGCAATTATTGCAGTTCTTTGGTCGAAGTTTAGAATTATCCCGGTTTCAGTTCTTGTTCCATCAACTCGAGGGTCAAGTATGAATCCCGGAACACAAATAACGGTAAACTCAGGTGTAAATTTTCTTAATTCATCTTGATCATCGGTTGTTATGAACATGTTCCTTGCAAATAAACTGTGCCAAGCTTTTTCAGTAATAACTCTAATCGGCATTTTATATTCGGGATCGGCACCGGCATAACAATCTTGAACAAAAAGTTCTTCACCCTGACAGTACGCTTGAACTCTTGCCAAAATCGTATTGAATTTTTCATTTGTAATCGGTCGGTTATATTCACCCCACCAAATATTTTTTTCCGTTGATTCTTCTTTTACAACAAATTTATCGTTTGCGGCTCGAGCGGAATGTTTGCCTGTGTTTACAATTATCGGACCTTGTTTTGTAATTTTACCTTCATTTCTGAAAATGATTTCTTCGTATAAAGCTTCATCGGGTAAATTCCAATAAACAGCATCGAGGTAAGTCAATCCTTGATTCTTTAATCGAAAATCTGAAGCAAGTGTCATTGCCTCTTTTTGTGCGGGAGTTTTGAATTCTAGATATTTACTCATGACCAATCCCTCACTAATTTTCTGTCGCCAATATAAAGTTCATTCGGTGAATTTGGATCGAGTGCCCACTTCATTCTTTCAATACCTTCGGTAATCTCTTTAATGCTTCCGCAATAACTTAATCGAAGATGTCCATCTAAACCGAATTCCGCACCGGGAACAGTTAATACCAAAACTTTATCAATGAGGAAACTTGATAATTTATTAGAATTCTTTTCATAGTTAGAAAAATCTGCTAAGCAATAAAAGGTACCGTCGGGAACAGTAACATGAACTCCATTGAATGATTTCAATCTTGCCATCATTATGTTACGGTTGTTTTCAAGTGTAACTCGTAAGTTTTCTATACTTGATTGAATTCCGTTTAGAGCACCAACAGCGGCTTTTTGTAAAAGTACCGAAGGACCGGAAGTTTGATGACCTTGAATGTTTGTCATTACTTCAATCAATTTTCTGTTAGCAACAGCCCAGCCGATTCTAAATCCGGTCATTGCATAAGCTTTGGAAACGCCGTTAATTAAAATCATGTTTGATTCTTCCAACGGTTTCTTAGCAAACTTAAATGGGTTGATTTGTTTTCTTCCGTCAAAAATTAATTTGTGGTAGATATCATCCATTATTAAATAGATATCTCTTTTTTCACAAAGTTCAACAACTGCAGCTATAAAATCTTCCGAATACATAGCGCCAGTTGGATTATTCGGACTATTAATAATTATAGCTTTTGTGTATGAACCGATTCTTTGTTCAATGTCTTCAATGCGTGGATAAAATGTTCCGTCTTCTGGAAGAACCGGAACCGGAATACCTCCGCAAAGTTTTACCATGTCCGGATAACTAACCCAGTATGGTGATGGGAAAATAACTTCTTCTTGGGGATTAACAATTGCTTGAAGAGCAACCATTAATGCTTGCTTTGCTCCACCGGAAGCCATCACATTTTCCGGTGCAACTTTTTTGCCATAGTTTTCTTCAGTGTAACGAATTATTGCTTTTTTAAGATCGGGAATTCCATCGGCAGGAGCATATCGAATTTCACCGGTATTTAAATGAGCAGACGCTGCAACAATTGCGTCGAGCGGTGCTTTACTTTTTGGCTCTCCACCCCCGAGATGAATAACCGGGTCACCTTTTTGTCTTAATATTGCTGCTTTTTCATTCAGAGCTAGGGTAGGAGATGCTTTAATTGATCTTGCGATTTGACTGATACTCATAAAATTTCCTTAAAATGAATGTTTTTTAATACAATTATAACAGTATCTGAATGTCCAAAAATAGAGGTACTTTTATAGATTAGCAAGGATTTAAAAGCAGAAGTCAGAATTCAGCAGTAAGAAGTCAGAAGAATATTCATTGTACTAATAAGAGTTGTTGACCAAGCTCTCCAAGTAAACTTTTTAAAGTAATTACAATAATGAAGAATGCGAACAAATAATTATACCTTATTTCCCAATAATCTCATTCAATCCATCAATTACCTGTATTAATTCTTCTTCCTTTATGTGAGTTATTTTCTTCCCGAGCCGCGAGACAGAAAGTGTTCTGATTTGGCTGATTTTTATCCATGACTTTTTAGGAAGTTTTTTTGAGGTAATTTCAAGGGTTAATGGAAACCCGGCTTTTTGTTCTTTACTAGTTAAGGCGACGGCAATGGCCGTTCCAGAATTTTCATTAAAAACATTGTGGCTTAAAATTAAAACGGGACGTTTACCGGCTTGTTCATTACCCAGAGTTGGATCTAAGTTTGCCCAAACAATATCGCCTCTTAGTATTCTGGCCATTCGCTGACTCCACCATTAATATTTTCGTCGGCTAATAGCTGCTCTTCAGCTATGTTTAATTTTGCACTTTCAATTGCTAATCTTGATTTATCAATTTTTGAGAGCTTTTCTTCAAGAGCAATTTGGATTGCTTTACTTCTGCTAGGGAAAAGATTTTTATCTACTAAAAGATCAATTCTTTGAAGAATTTTCTTATCAACCGAAATTGCTATTTTAGTTGTAGTAGCCATTTATTTCTCCGGTATGACTGATGGTAATACCACAAAAATAGATTCATTTCGTCTAAGAAGCAAATGTGTGATTGATTACAGGTTAAGCGATAGGGGAGTGAAAATTTTTTATAGCAGGAATTAATTTGTCCCGGCAACAGATAATTGAATTTCTTTACAATCTTCCGATAACAAATCATGAAGTATCATCTGTTCTTTGATAAGTGCGAAAACATTTTCGAGTTCTTTTAACTCAAGTAAAATATTTTTGTTAAAAGAATTTTGTTTCATTGAGAAAAGGTTTCTATAATATTCGATGCCATTAGCAAGATTATCTCTAAATGTTTCAAAGTATTTCAATTGATTAGTTGAAGGAGCTTCATTTATTTCGTTGATTTCGTCCATTAAATAATCCAGATATAATTTTAGTTCCTTTATGAACATGTTTGGACGATTTGTTCTTGTGATAAGGTTTGCTCTTCCATAAATATGATCAACCATTTCTTTTAGTGAAACAATAGAAGAAAAATATGCCATATTTGGTCCGGGACAAATTAGTGTACCCTCGCCATCAATTTTTGTTGAGACATTATAATTTTGTACGGCAGATGTAGCTAGTCCAACGCATAAACATGCCTTATCAATTATCTTTTTATAATTTGTATCAAATTCTTTTTTGTTTAAGTCCTGTGACTTGAGTTCTTTTATCTTTTCTGATTGATATTTTATTGAAGCCGTACAAATCGGTTGTTCACCAAATTCTGTATTCGATTGAAGATATTTTTTTGGACAAGGACTTCCCGGTTTTCCGTTAAGAGCATTCGCCAATTTCTCTAAATCTTTGGTGTTTCCTTTTATACTGTTGAATGGAACACCTAGCGGTGAAATTCTGCTTAAGTACAAATCGTCTTCTTTTGCATCACTTAATAATCTCAAAGTTTTCGGATCGACATTTGTGACTTCGGGAACCAATAAGAACGGACTTCCCCAACCAACCGAATCAACTTTATAGTTATCGATTAAAAATTGTTGTTCTTCGTATGTGCCGACACCGCCTTGCGCAGTAAATTTCTGCTGATGCGGATTCTTATTGAATTCAATATTTTTTTGTCTTAGTGCTTCGGTATAAATTTGGTGATTGATTTCTAAAAGAGAGTTACGATTTTTCTTAAACTCTTCCAGAATTGGTCCCATTAAAAATCCGTCCGATGCAAAAGCGTGACCACCACAGTTTAAGCCGGATTCAATTCTGTATTCAGAAATCCACAAACCTTTTTTTGCCAGAAACTTACCTTGTATTAATGCGGAACGATAATCACTAACTTTTAGAATAATTTTCTTTCTTAATTCACCGTTTTCTGTTGGATAAAAATCTTTGAACTCTTCAAAGTAACTATATAAACGAGGATTCATACCGGCAGAAAGTACAATTGAAGAATTAAGATCACTATTTGCGTATCCTCTCAAAGCGGCGTGGGCATAATTATGAATAATCGGAAGTTTCTCATTTCCTTTATAAACTGCGCCGTCAACTTTTGTCATAATATTAATATCAATACTGCCTAAGTGAAGTTGGTCTAAAGCCCAATCTTTAATCGAATCTAATTGATTAGTTGTTTCTGCTGCGTTATAGATTATTTTCAAATCGGAATCATTAGGAAGCAATTCAATATATTTTTTGAATTCTCCATCTCTTTTGCCAAAAGAATTTTTGAGAGCTTCAAAATTATTGTTGACGATTTCATTAACTAGATTCAGATAAGCCGTGATTCGTTTTGCGCGGAAATCATATTCGGATGTTTTAATTTCTTCGTAGGTTATGCCTGCTTTAGCGGAATGATATTCGCGTATTTTCTCAATCAGATCATCATCCATTATTGAAATGACCGAATCGATTCCGTAGTGCGCAACTTTAATTGGAGTATCAATCGAAAAACCAAGTCCCATTACGGGGATATGAAATTTATGTATCGTATTAAACATTGAATTTGCTTTCTCTACTTTCTAAATAAATCAGATAGAGACGAAGATATAAATAAAAAATCCGGATCAAGAGAATATATTGTAAAAGAAATGTAAAAGTTTTATTGAAGTGGTTTGGTTTGCAATAACAGCAATTTTGGATAAATATTTATTGAGTCCAATATGCTTGTAATCTTCCGGAAAAATTTTCAGGAGTTTCAGAATAAATAAATGGTGATAATGATTTTGCATCACTTTGTAATTTTAATCTTTCCTGCCCGATGTAATTAGAAAGTTTTGTTTGAAATTCTTTATTAGTACAAAGAGTAGATTCTTTCATTAACAAATTCCTTAATTCGGCAAGATCATGTTCTAAGCCTAATACATCTGAAAGCTGTGAAAGTTTAGCAGCTAGCAAAGTCATATATTCCGGCCATGCATCTTCTAAGATTCGAGTCTGGTACCACAAATATTTAGCTCGTTTTCTCCACTCGTGAAAATTAGACGCAGATGGATATCTCACAGCAGTTTGCATAGCATTTAGTCCTCGTTCGTAAACTAAATTAATACTCGGTATTAATTGTGTAAAAGTTTTTTTTCGAAGAGGAAGTTTAATTATATCGGATTTATGATTTTCTAGAATATTTATAACTGCTTCAATTAATTCCTTATTCTTTTTGAATTGCGAGCGGACTCGTCTTGCTCGTACTGATAAATTCTTTTTTAACAGATCATATTCGTTTTGTTTTATCTCATTTGAATAATTCTTTTTTATCAAGTTTAAGGATTCGACCATAACCGCAGCATCTCTGATAGGTGAAAGAATTCTTCCTGTATCTCTGAACAAGATATTTTCCTTTTTGAAAATATCTTCACCAAGTTCATTTCTTACTAATCGCAGTAGTCCTCGCATTTTCTTAAAATTTTTACGTGTTTCGTGTATTGATACATCAAATGAAGTTTGAACAACTCCTAAGCGTGAAATCGAATCATCAAGCAACTCAATTGCAATTCGTTTTATTTCCCTATTTATAGGTTCGTTATGTATAATTTTAAAGTCCATTGATAACTTTGCGCTATTGAACAAATAGGATAATATTCATATTATAATTTATCAATAATAATCGGCATGTAGAATGGGTACTGCGCAACTTTTATATATTACTCTTGGAGTTATTATCATCGGATTGGCTATTGTAACCGGCTTGCAGATGTTTCAAGTTTACTCGCAGGATAGTGCGCGCGAACAATTAATTAGTCATAGTCTTACAATATTATCAAAAGCCGAAGAGTATTATAAGAAGCCGACAAATCTTGGAGGAGGTGGTGGATCATATAATGGGTTTCAACTTCCTAGTGAATTTACCCGCAATGAACTCGGTAAGTTTTCGGTTTCACTTGTCGCAAATAATCAGAGGGTAAACATCGATGCAAAAGGCGATTTAAATGGTTATGATGGAAACAATCCTGTAAGAATTATTGCAAGAATCTCTAAAAACAATAAAAATCGATATGGCGAGATGCAAATTTTAGTTAGAAACTGATTCTCACATTAGTTAACTTTTACATCGAAATCTTTTTATCTATTAATAGAGAGTAGATTGCAGGCACCGAACGTAACATATATAAAGTATCTAATCAATTTATCTCAAAAAGGGAGAAAGAATTCCTTTTTAGAGCTTTGTGAGATTAATCTTGCTAGAGTATATGCAATTTGCGGATTGTGTTTAGGTGATGCAAATATTGCCGAAGAAGTTACAAAAGATGTATTTCTTTCGGCATGGCAGAATATCAAATTTGTTCGCGAAGATACTGCTGTAACTGCATGGTTAAGAGGAATTGCGGTATTTGAAATTATGGAGGAATTACGAACCCGCGAAGTTCGAGCAAAGGTTTATCCCGCCGAAAAGAAAAATGATTCGACAATTTTTAATCGTGTTCATACCAATAGTCAATTTGAAAGCACAATTTTAGAACTACCAGAACTTGAACGTACTATTTTTGTATTGCATGATGTTGAAGGTTACGATTATGAAGAAATAGCAGGTTTTTTTGGTGATCTCACAATTGATGAAATAAAAAGAATCATAAGAAATTCTCGTGCAACTTTAACGGGAGTCGATATTCAATGACCAGAGACGACGTTAGAAATTTAATGCACGATTATTTTGACGGACTACTTTCTTTAGACGAAAAGGATACTATTGAATCTTACCTCGAAGAATACGAAGACCTTGCTGCCGAATATGAATTACTAAATAAATTAATAAAGAAGGCTCAATCACTTCCAATAGGCATTAAAACACCGCAGACAGTGTTGAGCAAAATTTCCGATGAGTTACTATCCCAGAGTTTGGAAAAAATCAAATCTGATAAACAGAAAAAGTTACGAGAGATTACCGAACAAACCGAGAGCGAGGGTGAGAAAAGAAAACGTCTAAAGTTAGATTCAGGTATTTCTGCAAAATCAGTAGACAGAGATCTTGTAAACACATTTGAAAAGAAGAGTTTACCAAAGAAACCTTTAATTGCTATACTAGCAGTGATTCTTATTGTTGGCGGATATTTTATTTATGATTTTTTTAATACCAACTTACCGTGGAACTTAAAATTGAATTATGGTAATTATTCAATCGTTCCAACATCGAGTGCATCAACAATAGATAATAATCAAATTATCACCACCGAAGATTCGACAAAAGTTTCAATTAATATCCCTAATGCAGGAAGAGTTGATTTAAGAAGTTTCTCCTCGTTAAAAGTATTGAAAGGAAAAGATTCTGAAAATATCATTTCACTTACCTCCGGAAGATTGGATGCTGTTTGTAAAATTGATGATCCAAGATTAACTATTATTACCCCTCAAGCAGAATTAAAAATTATAACCGGAAATTTTACTGCTTCAATTAACAACGTATCGTTTCTGAATTTGGAAACCGCTAATGGCATTTTAAAAGTTTCCAATTCTAAAGAAGAAATTACACTCGTTCAAGATCATAAATGCACAATTTCGAGTGATGGCACAATTGGAATTCCTTATCATATCGCTGCAGATTCAAGTTTAATTTCCCTTGTGGATAAAATAAGTTTTGGTACTCCTTCAATCGCAGATTTTGGAAAAGTTTTGAATATTGCTCAACCATTAGACGGCATGACACTTTTATACCTTATTCCAAAAGCCAAAACACCGGCAGACCGCATTCCGATTTACCAAAAGTTAAACGAATTTTATCCGGTTGTTCCCGGAATTACACAAGAGGGAATTATTAAGCTGGATAAGAAAATGCTCGAACTTTGGCACAATGAAATTGAATGGCAGATATAATTAAACAACAGTAATTCCCACGATTATTCCGACAATTAAACCAAACACAATGTGAGCCGCCCAATGTAATACCGCAACTGCTATTCCGGTTTTCTGAAATTTTTCCAAAGGATGATGTTCTGCGATAATTACAACCAAGACCAAAGCTACTACCGCTCCATGAAATATTCCTATTGCTACCCCGTATGCAATTGAACTTTCTACTGTAACCGTATTAAACAAATCAATTGCAAGAGCATAAACAATTGAGAAAAAAATACCCGAAGAATAGTGTAATAATAATCCGGGGACCAAAGCATTTTCATACTTTTTTGTAATCAAACTTCCGACAGCCCTCACCATGTCGCCATTGACTAGTCCTGCTTTATCAAAAATATACAGGATGGCCGTCATACCGCTTGTGGCAAGTATGCCTCCGAGTAAGGCAATATGAAAATATTGATTTATGGTAAAGTCAATCATCTTATTCCTTTCTTTAGTAAGGCGTTTTAAAATATAAAAGATCGTAACTGATAAACAAGTGAAATGATATACAAATAATTTTTAAGTTCTATTCTAATTATCTATTTTGGATTTAATAACTAAAAAAAACTTACCATGAAAAGAATTCTATGCGGAATTGACGGCGGCGGCAGTAATACTAAATTGTTAATTACCGATGAAAACTTAAATGTATTGAAAGAAGACGTTGGCGGAGCTTCAAATTTTCTTAAAATTGGATTTGAAGAAGCGGTTCTCAATGTAATTAATTTACTCGATCCACATCTCAATAATTACAAAGATCACGAAATTGCATTAGTTATTGGAACTGCCGGAGCCGGAAGGAAAGACAGTGCTGAAAAATTTCAGGATTATTTAAGTGAGAGTCTTCCCAAAACTCAACATATAAAAGTTGTATCCGATGCAGAGATCACAATTAAAGGTGCATTCGAAAATGAAGACGGTGCAATTTTAATTGCCGGAACAGGCTCCATCTTATTTTATAAAATTGGGAATATAATAAATCGAGTTGGCGGATTTGGAAGATTAATAGGTGATGAAGGTTCAGGTTATTCCATCGGTCAAAAGGGATTAAACTTATTTTCTAAAATGGTTGATGGTAGAATTAATAAAAGTGAA
The DNA here is from genome assembly GCA_003599395.1 of Ignavibacteriales bacterium. Taxonomy (GTDB): domain Bacteria; phylum Bacteroidota; class Ignavibacteria; order Ignavibacteriales; family Melioribacteraceae; genus SURF-28. The sequence continues at coordinate 11,245 of QZJX01000007.1, forward strand.
TTGTTTCTCATAGCTAAAACAGAATTAAAAGTAAATTCAACAAATGAACTGATCGATCTGATTTATAAAAACAATTATGAAATATCACAATTTGCTGAAGTTGTAATTAATGCGGCATCAAAAGGAATTCAAGATGCTATAAACATTTTGCAAAGTGAAGCTAATGAATTGCTAATACATTTAAAAGCAATGTGTGATTCAGTAAAATTTGATCGACTTAATTTAATTTTAACAGGCGGACTTCTTCAATCTGAAAATTATTACAAAAAAATGCTTACCGATATTATAAATAAAAAACTGCCTCAATTAAAAATTATTGAACCAAAACATAGCGCCGAGTTTGGTGCTGTTCTTATAGCTAAGAATTTATTCAAAGGAATTGAATGAAGGAAAGAAAAATTAGAAGTCCTTGGACTTGGGTCCCTTCGTTGTATTTTGCGGAAGGCATGCCCTATATTATTGTAATGACTGTCTCTGTTATAATGTATAAGCGGCTTGGCTTATCGAACACAGACATTGCTCTTTACACAAGCTGGCTTTATTTGCCTTGGGTTATAAAACCATTATGGAGTCCGGTTGTTGATCTGTTTAAAACAAAACGGGCTTGGATTTTAGCAATGCAGTTAATTATTGGTGCCGGTTTAGGCGGAATTGCATTAACAATCCCGGCGGATAATTATATTCAACTTTCTTTATTATTTTTTTGGCTGATGGCTTTCAGTTCTGCTACACATGACATTGCAGCCGATGGGTTTTATATGCTTGGTTTGAGTGAACATCACCAAGCATTTTTTGTCGGAATAAGAAGTACATTTTATCGTTTTGCGATGTTAACCGGACAGGGTCTTCTTGTAATACTTGCAGGGTATTTCGAAGAATTATACAGCATAAAAACAGCATGGGTAATTGTATTTGTTATTCTTGCCGGATTATTCGTTCTATTTTTTATCTATCATTATTTCGCCTTACCTTATCCGGGTGTTGATGTATCTCGCAAAGCAGTTTCCGCAAAAAAGTTTTTCGAAGATTTCATCAATACATTCTTAATGTTCTTTAAGAAGAAAGGAATTTTAATAACAATAGGATTTTTACTTTTCTATAGATTCAGCGAAGCCCAGCTCGTTAAAATAGCAGCACCATTTCTATTAGATAAAAGAGAAATAGGCGGATTAGAATTAACTACATCCGAAGTTGGTTTAATTTATGGCACTATCGGATTGATTGCATTGATGATCGGAGGAATTCTTGGTGGAATTGTTTGTTCAAAAGACGGGCTTAAAAAGTGGCTATGGTGGATGTTGATCGCAATCAACTTGCCGAATACAGTTTATGTATATATGTCTCTTCTTCAACCCGAATCATTCTATATGATATCTTCATTAATTGCAGTTGAACAATTTGGATATGGATTTGGTTTTACTGCATACATGCTTTTTATGATATATGTTTCAGAAGGAGAACATAAAACAGCACACTTCGCGATTACAACGGGTTTTATGGCTCTGGGAATGATGATCCCCGGAATGTTCAGCGGTTGGCTTCAAGAAGCACTGGGTTATAAAATGTTTTTTATCTGGATTTTAATAGCAACAATACCGGCATTTGTGATCACAAAATTTATTAAAATCGATCCGCTATTCGGGATTAAGAAAGAAAAATAGTCATGCGAACTGCTGTAGGATTTTTGATAATATTATTAATTTCGATAATCATTCCTTCCGAGAATATTACGCAGCTTCGTAAACCCAAGCATACCTTTGATAAATTATTTCCTTTATCGCAAGACGACCAAAAATGGGTTGAATCAACATTAAATTCATTAACACTTCGCAAAAAAATTGCGCAGCTGGTTATACCGTATGCAAATGGACAAGATACGATAAAGTATTCCAGACAATACAATAGATTGAAGAAACTTGTAGAGGATGAACAAGTAGGTGGGATTATTTTTTTAGCCGGTGATATAGAAAATCAAACGGCTATAATTAACCAACTTCAGAAGAGATCAAAAATTCCTCTCTTAATTTCAGCCGACTATGAGCGCGGACTGGGTATGCGTTTATCCGATGCAGTTGAGTTCCCGTATAAAATGGCATTTGCTGCTTCGGGAAATCCAAAAAATGATTACTATATGGGGAGGATTGTAGGGCAGGAAGCAAGAGTACTTGGAGTGCATCAAAACTATGCACCGTTAGTTGATGTAATTCATGATTATAGAAATCCAATTATAAATGTAAGAGCATATTCATCCGACCCGGATGTTATTGCAATTCATTCTGATGCTTTCATAAGAGGAATGAATGAAAGCAACTTGATATCTACCGCAAAACATTTTCCCGGTCATGGTGCAACAGATTTAGATTCGCATAATGAACTTCCGCTGATTGAATTAACTAAAAAAGAACTTTGGGAAGTTGACCTAAAAGCATTTCAATTTGCAATTGATGCAGGTGTAAAATCAGTAATGATAGGTCATCTTGATGTACCAGAATTAACAGATGTTGAAGGCGCTCCGGCAACTTTTTCATATAATGTAGTCACTACTCTTCTAAAAAATGAAATGGGATTTGACGGATTGGTTGTAACAGATGCACTCAACATGCAAGCTTTAACGAATGATTATACACAAGCACAAATCGGTTTGCTTTCAATTCAAGCTGGCTGCGATATTTTGTTATTCCCCAGCAAAGAAAAAGAAATGATTGATGGTATTGTTGATGCTGTAAATCTAGGAAGAATTTCGGAAGAGAGAATTAACGAATCGGTTAGAAAGATTTTGAAAGTTAAAAAATGGCTGAAGCTTGATGAAAACAAATATGTAGATATTCACCAAGCCAGAAAAGAAATAAACAAACGATCCCATTTTAGATTAGCACAAGACATCGCTGAAAATTCAATTACTTTAGTTAAAGATGAACAGAATATCATACCAATTAACCCTGACGATTATTCAAAAGTAATTTCTGTTACAATAAGTGATTCGCGATTTGCCAAAACAATTGAAGATCCGTTTCTTTTTGAAGAAGTGTTAAATCAAGAACTTGGATACGTTAAAAATTTTAGAATGAATTTTAGTAGCACAGAAAAAGATTACAAGAAAATTCTTGAAGAAGTTTCTGAAAGTGATCTTGTTATTTTATCAATCTATGCAAACGTCAGATCATCAAAAGGAACAATAGATCTTCATCAAGATCAGTTTAATTTTATAAGAGATATAATAAAAAATGGTAAACCGACGATTGCGTTAAGTTTTGGAAATCCATATCTGTTAGCGGAAGTTCCGGAAATACCGACTTACTTTGCGGCATACGGAAACGTAGCAGTTACTCAGTCATCAGCAATAAATTCTTTGCTGGGAAATATTGCAATCCGTGGAAAACTTCCGATCAAAATTCCTAAAACCCAATTTGATTTCGGAACCGGGTTACAAAAGAATGCTAAAAATATATTCTTTCAAAAAATGCGATCGGATTCAAACTATATTTTTAGTTCGGTTGATTCATTGATGAGAAATGCGGTATCAGAAAAAGTTTTTCCCGGTGCACAATTATTAGTCGGACATAGAGGGAGAGTAATCTACAGAAATAATTTTGGTTCCGGTACTTATGAAAAAGGAGCAAAGAGAATTGAAGACAATTCAATTTTTGATATTGCATCATTGACAAAAGTAATCGGAACGACTTCTGCGGTTATGCTTCTCTATGATCAGGGTAAAATTTCGTTGGAAGATAAAGTTATTGAATATTTGCCGCAGTTTGATAACAACGGTAAAGATAGAATAACAATAAAAAATTTATTACTTCATAATTCCGGATTGCCCGCATTTAGACCTTTTCATAAAACACATAAAACAGCGGATGAAGTTATTAATTCAATCATGAATATTGAATTGGATTTTAAGCCGGGAATAAAATATCAATATAGTGATCTGGGAATGATTGTTCTTCAGAAAGTCATAGAGAAGATTACCAACATGAAATTCGATGTTTATCTAAAAGAAAATCTGTTCGATAAACTCGGTATGAAAAACACATTTTTCAATCCATCGCCAAAAGTTTGGTACAATTGTGTTCCGACCGAACAAGATAATTATTGGAGAATGCAATTGATGAAAGGGAAAGTTCATGATGAAACCGCGTATCTATTAAACGGAGTTGCGGGACATGCCGGATTGTTTTCTACTTCTGAAGATTTAGCAAAATTAATCTACTTGTACGTTAATGAAGGTAAAGTCGGGGATAAACAATTTTTCAAAAAAGAAACAATTGATCTTTTTACCAAGACAAATTCGGAACTAAGTTCACGAGCTTTAGGTTGGGATACTAAATCGGAAGAAAAATCATCTGCCGGAAAATTATTTTCTAAAAATTCATTTGGTCATACCGGATTTACCGGCACATCAATTTGGGTTGATAAGGATGAAAAATTGTTTGTTATTCTTTTATCCAATAGAGTTTTTCCAACACGTGACAATACGAAGATCATTCCATTCCGATCAGTTCTACATGATGCTATTTATAAATCCGTAACAAATTAAAGAACATTTTTAATCTCAGCTTCGTCTAATTACAAAATTTTGAGGATTGTTTGGAAAACGAAAAGATTATCGAAGTTTCCGGGTTAACTAAAAAGTACAAAAATCTTATTGCAGTTAATAACCTAGACTTGAATGTCTATCGCGGCGATGTGTTTGGTTTTCTTGGTCCTAATGGAGCAGGGAAAAGTACAACAATCCGAATGTTGCTTACATTAATTAAACCGACATCCGGTAATATTAAAATATTTGGGAAATCGCTTCAGAAAAATCGATTAGAAATCTTAAAGAAGATAGGTGCAATTGTTGAGAAACCGGATTTTTATCTGTACTTAACAGCCTATAAAAATTTGGAAATACTTGGTAAAATTTCCGGTGCCGATGTTTCAAAACAAAATTTAATGAAACATCTCGAAATAGTTGGATTGGATAAAAGATATAACAGTAAAGTAAAAACATTTTCGCATGGAATGAAACAAAGACTCGGAATAGCACAAGCACTTCTTCATGATCCCGAACTTATTATTCTTGATGAACCTACCACCGGTTTAGATCCGCAAGGAATGAAGGAAATCCGTGACTTAATTATTCGTTTAAGTAAAGAACAGAATAAAACAATTTTTCTTTCATCTCATATACTTCACGAAGTTGAGTTAATCGCAAACAGAATGATTATAATCAACAAAGGTTCAACAAAAGTTGAAGGCACAGTCGATGAATTATTAAATCCCGATTTCTTAAAAGTAAGTATTGAAGTTGATGACATTATGAAAGCATTCGAAGTTATAAAATTAACTCAATGGGCTGATTCATTTGTGCAAAAAGAAAAAAATCAACTGGTATTTGAAATGCAGAAAAGTGAAATACCGGAATTGAATTCATACTTAATACAAAACGGAATCAATGTAAGTGCAATTATTCCGATCAGATCATTAGAAGATTATTTCCTAAGAATTACCGAGACAACCGAATGATAATTAAATTAATCTCGATCGAACTATCTAAAATATTTAGAAAATTGAGAACGTATATCGGGTTTGGCGCAATTGCTGTTTTGGTACCGATTGTTCAGATATCCCTTTATTTCAACGGTGAAGGATATGTCGATTTTGCAACAAGAAATCTCAAAGATTCGTTTTTCTTTGTTGGCAATTTATTGAACGGTTATTTAGTAGCATATTTGATTTTACAGGCATTGTTCATTCACATACCATTCTTAATTGTTCTTGTTGGTAGTGATCTTTTTGCCGGCGAAGCAACTTCGGGTACTTATAGAATGTTAGTTACCAGACCGGTTTCCCGTTTTAGTATTGCTTTCTCAAAATTTATTGCCGGATTCATTTACACAAATCTTTTACTTGCTTGGTTATTGATTATAAGCATGGGTGTAAGTTTGTTGATCTTTGGTCCGGGTGAATTAATTGTATTGAGGGATAAAGTTTACATCTTTGCCGCTGACGATGTTATTTGGCGATTTGTATTAGCGTATGGCTTTGCCATGATAAGTATGACAACCGTATTCACGCTTTCGTATTTCTTTTCTTCATTGGTTGAAAATGCAATCGGACCTATAGTTGTAACAATGGCAGTTATTATTGTTTTCATTATTATTTCGGCACTTCCAATTGAAGCTTTGGAATTTATTAAACCGTATTTGTTCACAAATCATATGATAAAATGGCGTGAGTTTTTTGGTGACCCGGTTGGTTACGATGTTATAATTGAATCGGGATTAATATTGCTTGGCCATATTGTAGTTCTATTTGCAGTTACAACTTATATATTTAATCGTAAGGACATTCTTACATGAGAAAGATAATTTATCTATTAATTATTGCATCAGTTTTATATTCACAAACTGTTGATCCGAATGAAGTACTTCAAAAAACCAAACAAAAGATAAACAGTGTAGAAGATTATCAAGTTGAAGCAGTTATAAAAATTGATGTAAATTTTCTTCGAGTTCCGGAAACTCACGCAACCATTTATTTTAAACAACCCGATAAAATAAAGATGGAATCTACGGGTTTTGCGTTACTTCCTCGACAAGGATTGAATTTTTCGCCGGCAAATTTATTGAAAGACGAATACACGTCGGTTTTTGCTAAGGAAGATATAATTAATAAGAATCCTGTTTACTTAATAAAAATACTTCCGTTATCGGATTCGTCGGAAGTCGTGCTCTCGAATCTCTGGATTGATAAGAATAAATTTATTGTTTACAAAATCGAAACAACCACAAAAAAAAGCGGGACTGTTACAATCGATATTAAATATGGTGAACAAATTGAACACGCTCTGCCATCCGAGTTAAGAATTTCATTCAAAGTCGATCAGATGAATTTACCACCGGGTATGACAGGCGAATTTGAATCAAATCAAGAAACCCAAAAAGAAGGTAAGATGGAAGGTACAGTAATTGTTCAATACGAAAACTATAAAGTAAATATTGGTCTGAAAGATGAATTTTTTATAGAAGAAGAGAAATCAAAAAGAAGATAGATTTATTTGTAAGATTGATCTTAAAACTCTTTAGTTGCTATTATAACCCACTATTAGCACTAAAACACGTATTTCAGTCCAAATTGATTCTTAGACCCAAATCGTTTAATTTAGCATACATTTTAATAGGAAATTAACGGAAGGAACTAATGAAAATTCACGAATATCAAGCAAAAGAGATATTGCGGAAGTTTAAAGTTGCAGTACCTGAAGGAATAGTTGCATTTAATGTTGATGAAGCAGTAGATGCGGCAAAAAGAATAGGTGGAAATGTTTGGGTTGTGAAGGCTCAAATTCATGCCGGTGGAAGAGGAAAAGGCGGTGGTGTTAAAGTTGCTAAAAGCATAGATGAAGTCCGCGAATATGCTAAACAAATTTTAGGAATGAATTTAATAACTCATCAAACCGGTCCTGAAGGCAGATTAGTAAAGAGATTATTGATCGAACAAGGTATAAATATTGAGAAAGAACTCTATCTGGGAATTACATTAGACAGAGTCTCATCAAAAAATGTTATTATGGTCTCAACTGAAGGCGGTGTTGAAATAGAAAAAGTTGCTGCCGAAACTCCCGAGAAAATTCTAAAAGAAGCAATTGATCCCGGTGTCGGTATTCAAGCTTATCAAGCAAGAAAATTAGCATTCGGACTCGGTTTGGAAGGCGAACAATTAAAGAATGCCGTAAAATTTATTATGGCTCTTTACAACACATATGAAGCTACCGATGCATCTTTAGCCGAAATTAATCCTTTAGTTGTAACTAAAGAAGGAAACGTAATTGCTCTCGATGCAAAAATGAATTTTGATGATAACGCATTATTCCGTCATCCGGATATTATCGAATACAGAGATTATGATGAAGAAGAACCGCTTGAAATTGAAGCATCAAGATTCAATTTGAATTACATTAAGTTGGACGGTAATGTTGGTTGTATGGTCAACGGTGCCGGTCTCGCAATGGCTACAATGGATATAATAAAATTAGCCGGCGGTGAACCTGCAAACTTTTTAGATGTCGGCGGCGGTGCAAATAAAGAAACTGTATCAAATGGATTTAAAATTATTTTATCTGATCAAAATGTGAAAGCAATTTTAATTAACATCTTCGGCGGCATTGTAAGATGCGATAGAGTTGCACAAGGTGTTATTGACGCTGTAAAAGAAATAAACGTACAAGTTCCTATTGTTGTTAGATTAGAAGGAACTAATGCAGAGGAAGCCGGTGTTTTATTAAATGAATCCGGTTTAAAATTTGAAGTCGCACAAAGTTTACAAGATGCGGCAAAAAAAGTTACGGCAGTTTTGAATTAAAAATATGAGGAGAATCTAATTCTCCTCAAAATTTTATACTAATTATGATAGAAATTAATTTACCTACAGAAGCAGCAATATCTTTATTGAATGATCAATTTGTTCTGGAGTTTAAGCGTCAAAGAAAACTCTCGAAGAATAAATCCTTTAATTCAATTGAAGAGTTGAGTGATTCGGAATTTAAAAAAATTCTTGAGATTTCTCTGTTCGATATTCTATCGCTTTTACCGGTGACTTTAATCACAGAAGAGAGTAATCTTCCTGAAATAATTTCAAAGTCTGTTAAAGGTCTTGCATACAAATATTATAAACCATCCTTTTATAAATTCAGCGAAAAGAACGCAAAATCAATTCTTTTAATAGTTAAAAAATCCTTCGGTAATTTCAGCAGCACAACTACTTTTCAAAACAATTAATTCACTTGTTTTTCTTATGCAATTCAAATCACAATTGGACTATTGTGTCTGAATAACTAAATGCATATTTTATTCTGTGCTTTTAGATTAACAACCAAAGTTAACCAGTTATTTAAAGGAGGGTATATGTTCAAGAAATTACTTTTTATTTTGTTAGTGGCAATGAGTTTAATTTTCTTTGGCTGCGATAAAGCCGAAGATGATGACAACACTAATACAGATATTCCTGCCGATCCGGTGAATGTAACACCACCAACCCCGACAAAAAATAATGTTCAACCGACGGCTTCATTTTCTGCACAAGGCGAACGTATTAACGTAAACTTACAAGGATTGGTTGATCCTAATACTCAACAACCAATTAATCTATTTTACAATTCAAGTAACCCATCATCATCAAATTTATTTGTTACACAAAATGGAGTTACAAAAGGACTGTTAGTTACTAAAGTAGGTACAGGTACAACTTTAAAAGCCGATGTTGTTTTTACAGTTGATAACTCAGGCAGTATGGGTGAAGAAGCTGATGTTGTTGCAACAGGTATTGTCAATTTTGCAACAGCTCTTGCTAATAGTGGATTGGATGTTCAGTTTGCATGTGTCGGCTATGACGGAAGTGTTAACGGTGCACTTAATTTTACAACAGCAGCAAACTTATCAACTTATTTAAACAGAAGCGGATATACCGGAACTTCGCGAACGGTTGGTTTCGGCGGTGGTGATGCTACAACTTTACAAACAAACGCTTCTTCGTTCGCATCGGGTATTTGGGGTGAAAACGGTGTTGTTGGTTGTTTATTCGGATATCAGTATTTCAACTGGAGATCTGGCGCTTCAAAAGTATTTATAAACTTTACTGATGAGCCGACTCAACCAGGCTCAAGCGGTGAATACAATACTGCACAATTATGCAACACAATTGGCGGTATTGCTACAGTTCATACTGTATTTAGCGAAGATACAACTTATTATTCCGGTTATTGGAGTGCTAGTTATGAACGTCCTTGGGACATGTCAAAATGTACAGGCGGTACTGTTAAATTTGTAGATAGATATGCAACAAACTTAGTATTGACAGATCTTCCTGTAGTTGGCGCACTATCAAACAGTTACTTGGTTGAATATATGAAGGGTTCATCTACAGTACAAGAGTGGCTTGTTAAAATTATTGTTTACACTTCAACTGCAGATGGAGAAATAACATACAGAGTCACTTACTAATGTAATTGACAAATTTACTGTTCTTTAATATTTTGATACATCAGTTAAAAAATATTAGTGAGGGAGACTTCACTACTTGCCGGCAAACCCATCTACGTGATGGGTTTGCTGTTTTAAATATAGTATTGTTACACTTTTTTTGAATTAGCATAATTTGTAAATTTAATCCTCACCAATAAGGAGTAAGAAATGTTCAAAGAGTTCAAAGAATTTGCTATGCGGGGGAATGTAGTTGATATGGCCGTCGGTATAATTATCGGTGCGGCTTTCGGAACAATTGTAAAGTCTCTTGTATCTGATGTTATCATGCCGCCTATTGGATTGCTGCTTGGGGGTGTAGATTTTTCTAATTTATTCTTTGTAATTAAAGAAGGTACGCTTCCCGGTCCTTTTGATACTTTACAACAAGCACAGGAAGCGGGAGCGGTTACAGTAAATTACGGTACTTTTATTAATACAGTTATTAGTTTTTTGATTGTCGCTTGGGCAATTTTTGTACTCGTAAAAGGAATGAATCGACTTAAAAAGAAAGAAGCGGAAGTTCCGGCAGAAGCGACAACAAAAGAATGTCCATATTGCTTCAACACAATTTCGATTAAAGCAACCAGATGCCCGGCTTGTACTTCTTCGCTGACTTAAAAAATCATTAATGTTTGTTTTCGAAACCCGGATTATTCTAATGATTCGGGTTTTACTTTTTATTAATTCAAAAAACCTAACCATATTCAAAAAAGGATTTGTGTGCAGCCTAAATTTTTCAAAACAAAAAAAGAATTAAGAAAATGGTTTGAAAAAAATCATAACAAATTAAATGAAGTGTGGATTGGTTACTATAAAATTGCAACAGGTAAAAAAAGTATTACCTGGTCGGAATCGGTAGATGAAGCAATTTGCTTTGGCTGGATTGATGGCTTAAGAAAATCAATTGATGAAGAAAGTTATATGATCAGGTTTACCCCAAGGAAGCCAAGCAGCAATTGGAGTGCTGTAAACATTGAGAAGGTAAAAATACTTACTAAGCTTAGCTTAATGAAACCGGAAGGTATTAGGGCGTACAAAAAAAGAAAGTCCCATAAATCAAAAGTGTATTCGTATGAACAAGAAAGTGATCAACTGGAAAAAGGTTTTGAGGAATTATTTAAGAAGAATAAAAAAGCATGGCAGTTTTTCAATGAGATGCTGGCTCCATCATATAGAAAAACTTCAATCAGATGGGTGATGAGTGCAAAACAAGAACCAACCAGATTAAAACGACTAGAAATATTGATTGATTCATCCGGTAAACATGAAAAAATCCCGTTACTAAAAAGATAGTTTGTATTGGACGCAAACTTTGCGTCCAATACATTAAATGAAATCAATTTTGTCAATCTCTTTCATCAAATCTTATTCACTTTTAAGTTTCCACGTTTGGGGTAAAAAGAAAAGAATCACGCCGTAAATTTCCAAACGACCTAAAATCATAACAGCAGATAAAATCCATTTACCGACATTTGGTATCATGCTGAAATTTCCGGTTGAACCAACTTCGCCGAGACCGGGACCGACATTACCCGCCGCGGCAATAGTTCCGGTAAAAGCTTCAAGCGGATCGACATTAAACCCTACTAATAATAATCCACCGACAAATACAATCAATAAATAGACTACTATGTAAAGGATACCTAAAAATGAATCTTCATCCTTAATATTTTTATTACCGATTTTAAGACTTACTATAGCTCGAGGATGTCTGAGCAGTTTTAGTTGCTTGCCTATAGCTTTAAAAAGCATAACAAATCTATCGGCTTTAATTCCACCCGAAGTAGATCCGGCTGTGGCACATTGCAGGGCAAAGAACATCAGAAGGATTTGGGAGAGAGCCGGCCAAATGCTGGAATTAGCATTGGCAAAACCGGTAGAAGTTCCGAGCGAAATGACTTGGAAAGCTGAATATCGTAGTGCCTCGGTGAAGCTAGAATAATTACTCCCGTATGTATTAATGGTAACGACTAAAATTCCAGCAATCATTATAAATAAGTAATAGCGCACAATTGTTGATTTAAAAATATTAAGAGAGCCTTCAAAAAATGTTGAGAAAAGTAAACCAAAATGTAAACCGGATAAAATCATAAATACGATTATGACGATCTCGATTCCGAGACTATCATAGTACGCAACGCTTAAATTTTTAGGAGAAAAACCACCGGTTGCGATCGTCCCGAATGAATGAGTAATGGCATCAAATAAATTCATTCCGAAAATCATCAAGAAAATTGTTTCGAGAAAAGTTAAACCGACATAAACCATTAAAACAATTCTCAAAGTTTTCTTAGCAGTTTGCTTAAAATTATCTTGCGCTACAGGTGACATTTCTGTTCGATATAGAATCATACTGGCAGAACCCAAAGAGGGAAGCACCGAAAGCACAAACATAATTATTCCCATTCCACCTAGCCAGTGTGTAACACTTCGCCAGAATAATAATCCGAGCGGAATCTTTTCAATATCGGTCAAAATAGAAGAACCGGTGGTCGTGAAACCGGAGACACTTTCGAACCATGCATTTGAGAGAGTAAATTCACCGCCCCACATAACATACGGAAGCATACCTACAATACATGTGAGAATCCAACTTGCAACAACAATAAATAAACCTTCGGTTTGAGTGATGTTATCTGCCGGAGGAACAAATATTAAGGGGAAGAAACCGAATAGCGCTGTAACTACAGCGCTATAAAATAAAACACCAAAAGAATTATCCCCGTAAGCCAATCCGACTAATGCAGATATTAATAAAAATAGAGCATCTATAAGCAGCACTAAGCCTACATATCTTAAAACGAAGTAGAGTCTCATTTTAGATTTCTATTTGCCTCCGATAATGAACATAAAGTACTTATAGAAGTATTTAAGGATGTAAGTTCATCTTTTGATTCAATATGTATGGAATATGGTTTTTTCTTTTCAATAAAATCTTTAACGCCGTTTTTAATTTTTATTATTGGATTTACAAAATAGTAATTGACAAAGTAATTGAACATTAGTGAAAAAACTAATGCCGATATAATAGCAATAATAGCAGGCATCAGTGCACGGTTAGCTTGTTCACGTAGATTAGATGCCGTTGAAAACATCGCCTGATCATTTATACTCATTAAATCATTTACGGAAGATTTTACGGTTAGAAATTCTTTGTGCACACTTTCAAAATACCAATTTATATCACCTTCTTTGGAGGTACCTGCTATAGGTCTTTCCCAAATATTTTTATAATTCACATAATTGTTTCGAATTTTCTCGATGTAATTTGCTTCATCCAAAATGGTTAAATTATTAGCAGCTATCTCAAATGCATTTTGAAATTGAATATCTGCATCGGCTATTATTTTTCTGCCTTCATCCCATTTTCCTAAAATCAGTAACAAAACACCGCTATCCTCTCGTTCTAATGCTTCGATCATTTTCTTGGAAGCATCGATACTTTTGTAATTATCTTCCATTATTTCATTAACTGAAGAACCGATGGATTTGATTTCATAGATTGACCAGACTGCGGCTGCGGCGAGCATAATTACTAGTATAAGAAAACCGGAAAGAATTTTAAGTCGTAGTTTCATATTAACCCCGTTGTACAAAGTTAAAAGCAACTAATTAACTTAATTAATTTCTAGAATAGAATTAAAAATATTTTTCAGGAATAGAAGAAGAGTCTAATGTAAAATGGAGGATAGATGAGTTCAATTTTGAGTGAAAATAGCAGCAGAATATCAAAAACAGAATTAAGAAGTCAGAAGACAGAATGGGAAAGTATCGGATTTGTTCAAGGTAATGGCACAACAAATTCACCAAAACAATATTCTTTTACAGACCTTCTTAATCTTAATACTAATCTTACTCGCATGGATTCAGACTTAAACAAATCGACAATGATGGAAAATTCTCCTATTCAAAAATTGTAACGGTTGAGCTTACTTCAATTATCACTATTGAAGATGAGGGATTGCCAAGAGTTTATAGTCTCTCACAAAACTATCCAAATCCATTTAATCCGTAGAAACAAATTCTTTTTGGTTTACCCAAAACAAGTTTTGTGGAAATAATTCTTTATAACACGCTTGGCGAAAAAGTTTCTACAATATTAAGTAAAAAAATAAATGCGGGTTTTCATTCCATTGATTTCTTCGCAGATAATCTTAGCAGCGGGGTTTATTTTTATCAGATAACTGCAAACGAATAAATATCCACTAAGAAGATGTTATTAGTAAAATAGTATCCTTTTAATTTATAATCGGGGTGAACATCACAGCCCCGATTTCTATATAATTTTATTTCTCACTAAATCTTATATTAATAACATTAAAGATAAACATCCTCGATCTGATTAATGCACTTAAGATAATCCCCATTTCAAAATTATTTTCGGAGTATCATTTTTTTAGTCTTTGTAAACTCACCGACCGAAATTTTGTAAAAATATACACCGCTTCCTATTTTATTAGAATAAAATTCCACTTCATGCATTCCGCTTTCAAATTCTTTATTAACAAGATTAGCAACTTCTTCTCCTAGAATATTATACACCTTTAATATTATGAAATCATTCTTTGATATCGAAAATGGTATATGCGTAACTGGATTAAAAGGATTTGGGTAATTTTGGCCCAGAACAAATTTAAACTGTTGATTTTCCAGCACGCCTCCTGTTGGGAATGTAATGGTAGGATCAAAACTCTTCGAAACTACTGCTGTGATAATTTGATTACCAGGTCCTCCGCTAAGTTGATTTGTTACCAACCAACCGTTAACTAAACGAACATCAATCTGTGTTTCGGAAGTCCCTCCAGAATTTAATTGATCCGAATCATCTTTGAAAGTTAATTTCATATTGCTTGCATCTTTTGAAATTCCAGTCAAAGTAACAGCATGGCTTGTTGTCCATTCGGTTCCATCCCAATTTGAGTAAACCATTGTTATATCTTCTCCGGCTTCCATTTCGCTCCTTATCCAATCCCAGGATACCTGATTAGCATTCTGATTTTGAGGATTAACACCTTCATTTTCGGCAGAATGTCCGTAATCAAAATTTGGAGAATCAATGTCGGTATTCAATCCCAGAGACTGAAATTTTACCGATACGGGAATTCGATTACTGTCGATAAAATCTAGTGCGCCTTCAATTACTCCTTTCATATCAGGAGCCCCGGAGGCAAAATCTCTATTTACTGCCTCATCAAGCTGTTGAATCATCTGCCGGGTTGTTAATCCTGTATTAATTTCAGAATGTTTTGAATCGAGCCAAGCAAAACTGTTTGCTAAAGATGCCTGAGCGCAAGCGTTAAGATCCCCCCGATATAAAATATTTCCCTGATTGTCCATATTGAATGGATATGTCGAATTGTCCAGATCAATATTCGGAACTTCACATCCTCTGTAGATCCATGTAGTATCTTGTTCGTGAGTCCACGTCGGAATTAATGGAGTTACTTCTATTGAGTCTATTTTTGTTGATGTTTCAACTCCGTTTCCAACAGCATAATTATAATCCCCGATAAGATATTCTGAAAATTCCTCCAAAGGCAGGTTAGGCTTTTCAAGTAAAAGTTTCTCGGTCAAAATGTAAGCGATCGATAATTTCTCAAAATTCATTCCGCTTAGTCCTCCAACAGGATGGAAGTCCAACACACATTTCAAAGTAACAGGATTATAAAATGGATTAAGAATAATATTCTGTCCCCACCAAACATCTTCAAATCCCGGATTGATCGATTTTGCCAAGATATTTAAAACCTGTCTTGGTCGATCAGGTGGTAATTCATACTCGATAGTAACTAAAGCTGATGCTGAGTTTTCGATTTCACTCGGTTTGATATAATTGATCTGCTCAATGGAAGTTATTTCTATTGGAAATTCTTGGGATAATAAAACAACAGAACAGAAAATAAGAAAACATAAAAAAATCTTGAAGGAGGATAAAGAAGATACGTCCATAGGTTTCATCTTCTACCCCCAATATTTGTTAATTAAAAATAATCAAGATGACCATCATAATAAATATAAATGTGAAACAAATAAGTCAATTGTTTTAATAATTCCATGCTTAATATCAAGATTATCGACTGAGCACAAAATAAGTTTTAAAGAAAATAGCTTTTTAAATTAAGTTGGAAATTAAGCATAATATCAAGCGAAATAGAATAAATAAAAAACCCCGATTATAAACTATAATCGGGGTTTTTGTGAGCTGGCAATGGGACTCGAACCCGCAACCTGCTGATTACAAAGTAGATCAAAAACTCATAAACCCCAGTATTCATAAGGGTTTCGTTAGTGCTGCCATAGTGATTGCCATAGTGTTTGACTAGCCGCTTAGTTTACCTGATACATCAAGTGTTCCAATCCATCTAACTCTTTAAACAATGTTATTTATACTCTTCCATTTTATTCAGTGCTATCGATAAAACCTTCATCCAACTGCAATCCTTTAACATCAGGTAATGAATACCCAATAATACCTTTAAGATCCCCATGCAATCCAACCGTGCTTTTCATTACTTGTCCTAATAGCTTTTCTCTGGTACTCCATTGTCTTTCGAATGCCTTTCGTTCTGTGTTAATTTGCTCTTCCATAATATCAAAAGCCTCAATTATTGACTCTATCCTCTGAGCAAACTCATGACTTGTTAGGTATCCATACAGAGCATCCATCTTTTGATTCTTACCAACTTCAGACTGACGCAAACTGAATATTTGTAAAAGATTTTCCCTTAATGCCGTTGCAATTCCATGTACTGATTTAAAACCACCAACCCAAACCCCATCAATTAAACCGAAGGTATTAATATTTTCTGGTAGCACTTCTGAAATTAATACTGCAACATTAGCTTTTGTTGTTCTTTGATCATCTTTTAACTTTGCAATCCATTTGCTTCCAAAATCTTTTGTTCTTTTAGATTCCCACAAAATCAAACCACACTCAACTCCAAATTCATTTCTTACTTTTTGCAAAATATCGGCGCCCTTTTGTCCTTTTGCAATAGGCTCAATTTCATCTAAAGGGAAATTTTGCTTTAAGAAATCTTCTAATTCTAATTCTTGTACTTCGCCTTGCAATTGTTGCGAACCTTGTTCTGCTTTTTTCTGAAGTTCTTCAATCTTTTTACTCATTTGCTTGAGCTTCTCATCTCTCTCTCTAATTTTTAATTTATAATCCAATTCAGATTCATTCTTTGCTTGGTTATAAATTTCTTCTCGCATTGAATCAATTTCTCTTTGCTTTTCTAACTCAATAGTTTTTTTTGCATTTTCTAACTCTCGCTTTTCCTTACGAAGATCCAATTCATTTTTCGTCAAGCTATCGACTCGTTTAGATGCTTCATCAAGCTGCTCTTTCAGATCTTTCACCTCTATTGTTACATCTTTTTTGGCTTGTTCACGTCCTTGAGCTATTAATTTTTCTCTTTCCTTTTCAAGTCGTTCTTCTAATTCGCTGGTAAGAGTGTTTTGTTTTTCCTCAAGTTCTCTTGTTTTTTTATTCAGTTCAAGCTCTTTTGCAGTTAGTTTCTCAATTTTTGTTTGCTTTTCATCAAGTTGATTTTTTAGATCAGTAAATTCATTCTCTCGCTCTTCCAAAGCTTTTTTAGCAGCTTCTATTTTTGCTTGTTCAATTTTTTGATTAGTCTCTACAGATAAGTTCTTCTTAAGATCAGCTTCAATGTGACCTATCAACGCGTCCGTTAACTTGATTTTCTCTCCGCACTTAGGACATTCGATTACTTCAGTATAATTCTTTTCCATTTTCTTACCTCTTTTATTTAATTAAAATTGTCGATTGCCAAAGGGTAATTTTGAGGTTTGGTTAAAAAATCTCCTAATTAATTTTTCTTCTATAATTCGTGGTTCAGGTGGTAAACCTGTTGGGTAAATCCAAACCTTAAACTCTTCAAAACCATTTAATTGCCAAATGATTTCACCACCTTTATGTGGTCCTCTGTCACTGGTGGCACCATTAGCATGCTTAATTAAATCATTTATTCTCTTTTTGAGAGATCTGTTTGATTTGGCACCTGCCAGTCCGAAGTAAATAATATCTGCATTTTCAACCCATTTACTTTTAAGTCTTTCAATTGACCATGGAGAGAGAACATTGCCATTTGCTAATGCATCAGCAGGAATAATGAATTGTGGCAAATAATTTTTGGGAATAGAAATGGAATACACACCGCATGATAAAAGATTTGATTTAGTAGGAATACCGTTTTTAATTAGCTCACCGACATTACCTATGCTTTGAAAGCCATGTTCAGTCAAGAAATCAGTTTTAGTTATATCATATTCGTTACCTATTGAATTAAAACCATTTGCTAATTTTGTTTGGATCATTGTATTACCTTTGCTTTTTCTATTACAAAGATAATGACTAAAGGATGGATATAGATCTTGGCAACGTTGTGGCAATTAAGCGGTTTTTGAACCTGTAATAACTAATTCATCTATGAAATTAAATGGTGATGATGACCTTTGATAATTTGACCATTCTTCTAAATATATATCTTCATCTAAAAGCAATATTTTTAATTTATCTCCTATCACACCCTCATCAAGCCCTGGGTCAAACATTATTCCTCCTTTATCGGTAAGAATAAATCTTGGATGTAATCTTTTTCCACCAGATGTTGGATCTTGACCAGGTAACTGTTGCCACCTAACAAATTTAATATTTATTCCAGAGGGACAAATAGGAGCAACATTTGATTGACAACTGTTGATAAATCCTTGTTTGGGTATTCGAGAATCCTCAAGTAAATGATACTCTATTCTACGAATATTAGGTAGTTGTGCAATAACATCAAGCAATTTTGAAAGTGGGTTTAGAAACCTCGGTTCTACTGGATTAAAATGCGGATCAACAAAAATTACCTCATGGCCGTGTTTTAACAAACGCTCCACACAATCTGCCATATCCTGGGAAGTTCTATTTATGTTACACTGCGTATTTACTTTCCATGGTTCTGTATCTCTATCAAAATCATCTATTTTTAGAATTTTTTCATTTCCATCAGGATTGATTATTGTTATTATAGCATGGAAAGGATCAATCTTATCTTCCTCTATAGCATTCACTAACCAAGGATTATCAAAGTTATACTTGCGATTACTTGAAATAAATTTGTTATCAATTTTTTGAACTTTTGCTACTAGTGTTTGGGCTTTGATTGGCTTTAACTTTCCAGATTTTTGACTTTTTCTAATCGCACTTGCAGCCATTCTTTTCCATTCAATTAGTTCTGGAAATTCTGATATCAGCCTACCTTTGGTTACACCAAAATCTGGTATTATTTGCTGATAACCAGTCCAAGATTGAAAGATATTAGGATCAACAGCATATTCAAAAAGAATCACCAAATAACTCCTCATCTCTTTCTTCAAAAAATCCTTC
>QZJX01000096.1 GCA_003599395.1 Ignavibacteriales bacterium
TGAAGAAGTTGAACCGGGCTATATGTATAAAGATAAAGTGATTAGGCATAGTAAAGTTATAGTTAGTCAAGCCTCGTCAAAATCTGATGAACAGCAGCAACCCGAAAATGATAAAGGATAAGAATGAGTAAGAGAGATTATTATGAAATACTCGGTATTAATAAAAATGCTAGTACCGACGAGATTAAAAAATCATATAGAAAACTAGCATTAAAATATCATCCAGACAGAAATCCGGATGATAAAGAAGCTGAGGAAAAATTTAAAGAAGCTGCTGAAGCTTATGAAGTCTTAAGCAATGACGAGAAACGGCAAAGGTATGATAGGTTTGGCCATAGTGGAATGAGAGGCGGACAAGATTTTCATGGTTTTTCTGATGTTAATGATATCTTCAGTCATTTCTCCGATATATTTGGTGGTGCTTTCGGCGGATCATCTATTTTTGATGATTTCTTCGGTGGTGGAAGAACATCTTCAAGATCGAGACAAAGAACATCAGGTACACCCGGCACAGATTTAAAAGTTACCTTAAAATTGACATTGGAGGAAATTGCCTCCGGTACTACAAAAAAAATAAAAATAAAAAAGTATATTAAGTGTAATACATGTAATGGTTCCGGAGCTGAAGATTCAAACTCTTTTCAAACATGTTCTGTTTGTAATGGTTCAGGCGAGATTCGACAAGTTTCGCGTTCTGTATTCGGGCAGTTTGTAAATATTGCCGCATGTAACAATTGTAACGGAACAGGAAAAGTAATTTCCAAAAGATGTGGTACTTGTTCGGGCGAAGGCAGAAATTACGATGAATCAACAATTAGAATAAATGTTCCGGCCGGAGTTACGGATAATAGTTACATGTCATTACGCGGAGAAGGGAATGCCGGTAAAAATGGCGGTCCAGCTGGGGATGTAATTGTTATCTTCAAAGAACTTGAACATGAATTTTTTGAACGCGACGGCGATAATGTAATTTATGATTTATTTATAAGTTATCCGGAAGCAGTAATGGGAACCGAAGTCGAAGTTCCAACATTAAACGGCAGAGCAAAATTAAAAATTGAATCTGGCATTGAGTCCGGCAAGTTTTTGAAAATGAGAGAAAAAGGAATTCAACATCTCAATAGTCATGGTGCCGGTGATCAATTAGTCAGAGTGAACATTCATATTCCGAAAAAAATAAATTCTAAAGAGAAAGAATTATTAAAAGAACTTCAGGAGATGCCGAATATTAAAGTTCCCAACTAAAGAAAGGAATTTTAACATCAGATTTAATGAATTCGGAAAAAAGATCGGATTTACTAACACGGAATTCAAAGTAATTCTGTTTTTAGTGATCGCTTTACTTTTGGGAGCTTTTCTCAATTATTTGAAATATGAACCTGAAAGCAAAGAATTAATTACGTTTGATTACACTGAGCAAGATAATTTATTCGATTCAGCAGGAATAATGCTCAAAAATGTGGAAAAAAGAGTTGATTCTAAGCAGGAACTTTTGGATTTTAGTGTCGATAAATCTAAAAGAAGCAACGGCGAAAAGAAAGAGCTTCTTGAAAAAAGCATAAACATTAATACTGCCGATATTGAGCTTTTCATAAAATTACCTGGCATTGGAATTAAAACCGCCGAAAAAATAGTTGAGCTCAGAAATCTCAAAGGTGGTTTCGGATTTATTGAAGAACTGCTTGAAGTAAGAGGTATCGGCGAAGTTAAGTTTGAAGGAATTAAAAAATATATATACGTTGCTAAGTAACAGTAATTTTAATCCGCCGGAGGAAAAATGAGTTCTAAATCTGAACCTTGGTATGTGCATGCGATTTTATACGTTATTATTCTTGCATTGGTTTATGTGTTAATTCAGGTTGCCATTATTGGCCCTACACAAGTTATTGAACAAGAAAATTATTACAAAACTGAATCCCGCACTCGAATGTTAAATATTCGTGAAGCTCAGATTTTGTGGAGAGAAAAAAATGGTAATTTTACCGATGATTTACAAAACCTAGTAAATTTCATTCAAAATGATACAATGGTTACTAAGTTAGAAGGACAAGTTGATTCTCTTACAGGAAGATCAAAATATCCGTTCAAAGCACTAAGCCACGGTGAATTTACGGCCGAATCACTTTACTGGTCTCCAAGATCGCCACACAAGTATTATACTCTAAAAGTTGATACATCTGTTATACTAGATACTGTAGTCAATAGAAGAGGAAATATTGTTCGTGTTGATACGTTAACTGAAATTGGTAAACGCTATTTGCTTGAAGATCCTTATGGTTATGGTAAAATTGGTGATTTAACCAGTGATGCATTAATTAATACCCCATCTTGGGAATAGTAATGTAATGCCTTTGTTTGAAAACCATGTTGGTATTTCGGTTAGTATTAATAAAATTAGATTAGTTGAGTTAGTTTATACAGAGAATGAATTTTTTCTGGAGAACATTGACGAAGAAAACTTTGAAGAAGATTTATTACCAAACTTCATAGCCAAAAACTTTTTCAATGTTCTCCATAAATCTTTTCAGCAAATCCTTTCTAGAATTTCTATTTCATCAAAAAATGTTTCATTCAGTTTAGATCCTGAATTTTTCCAAATTTTCCATGTACCATTTGATACTACTCTCTTGAAAAGAGATCTTATCGATCATTTAAAATGGGAACTCAGCAAAATTAAACCGTCATTAAATTCTGGTGATTATATTCTTCAGAATATTGAACTGAAGAAAGTAGATGAATCCGGCTATAACCAAACAGCAGTTTTAGCTTTACACAGAAATTATTTTAATTCACTGATAGAGTTTTGTAAAGAAAATAAACTAGACCTTAAGTTTGTAGATTATTCGCATACAGCATCTAATAATTTGCTGAGGTTTATTAAAGCTATCAAGGGATTATCCGGCTTGAGTGTTTTCAAATCGTCTCATGATTATTCATTCATGATTTTGGATGATTTTATTCCTACATCTTTGATTAAAAAGGAAAGTGTGCAACACGATACTTATTTGGCGGATGTCAAAACAAAAATAAATGAGCTGGTTGGACATAGATCAGGCTTAAGCGGATTTTTATTCTCATTTATTACCGGATCAACAATTAAAAAAGCAGATATTGATTCACTCAATAAAATGTTTGATCTGAACTTTAAAATTCTTGATCCATTTGCTGTTATCAAGACAAGTGAAACTTTTTCCTCTTCAATTAACATTCAAGAAAACACAAACGAATTTACTTCGGCTGTAGGTGTGGCACTGAGACTTTTTTAATGCGCATTATTGCAGGTAAATATAAAAGTCGTTCGGTAAAGGCACCGAACCCAAAATTTACACGTCCTACAACCGACATGGTAAAAGAATCTATTTTTAATATGCTTCAAAGTAGATTTGATTTTACAGATGTAAAAGTGCTGGATATCTATGCAGGCTCCGGTTCATTAGGATTAGAAGCATTGAGCAGAGGAGCAAAGGAAATCCATTTTGTTGAATTGAATTTTTCTGTATATAAAGTATTAAGCAGCAATATAAAAAGTTTAGATGAAGAAAATTCTTGTAAGATTTTTAGGAAAAGTGCGGTAAAATTTTCTGCACAAACCGAATATGAAAAGTATGATTTAATTTTTGCCGATCCACCGTTTTTTGAATACGATATACATGATGTTTTTAAAAATATTATTGCAAACGATTTTATTAATGAAAACGGAATTTTTATTATTGAGCGATCAATTCAAACAGAAAAAAAAGATGTTGCCGGTTTTGGCATTGAACCGATTAAGAAAATTGGCGACAGTCTGATTTATTGGTATGAAAAATAAATTTATAATTTTATTTCTTTTCCTCACCTCTGTAATTTTTTCACAATCATCAAATTATGTTAGAGAGATCAATCCGTTTGAAGTAAGTCACAAACATGGATTGTTTAATAATATTTTCAGCGGCGGATTAAATAATCCCGAATTTCAATTCGTTGATATTGATGCCGATGACGATTATGATTTGTTTATCCTAAGTAGTGAAGGAAGTTTTGTCTTCTTCGAAAATACGGGTAATAAGTTCAATCCGGTTTTTACATTATCGGAAAAAATTCCAATTGGATTAGCCGTTTACGATTGGTTTTTCTTTGTCGATATAGATAACGATTCGGATTACGATTTCTTTACTGGTCAGCGCGGAAGCAAGGTTAAATATTTTGAAAACAACGGTAGTAAGTTCTCATCAAACTTTGAATTGAAAATTGATACCGTAAGAAATTTTCTTGGTCAGGATTTGAATGTCGAATCCGGATCTAATCCGGCATTTGTTGATATTGATAACGATGGTGATTTTGATCTAATTTGTGGAAACACAAGCGGCACGGCAAATTTTTATAAGAATATCGGAAGCCCCGAAGAATTTGTTTTCGATAGTTTAGATGGCGAATGGCAAAATCTTAGAGTCGGTTTCGGTAAAATGCAGAATCAAAATCGGCATGGCTCAAGTTCCATTGAATTTGTTGATATAGAGAACAACGAAACATTAGATTTATTTTGGGGCGATTTATTTAATTCCAGTTTATACTTGATCCGTAACACCGGCACTCCAAATGAACCACAAATGATTATTGAATCAAGTTCATACCCAATTAACTCTGACAGTATTTCAACCGAAGGATTTAACATGCCTAGATTTATTGATATCGATCACGACGGTGATCTCGATCTGTTTTCTTCGGTATTATGGAATGATCCTTCTATTAAGCGTTCAATTTCGTTTAGAAGAAATAACGGTGACAATCAATTTGAGTTTATCACAGATAATTATTTAAACCTCCTCGATGTTGGTTCGAGGAGTATTCCGGAATTAATCGACATTGATAATGACGGCGATCTTGATTTATTCATAGGTAGCGAAGATCTTTTCAACGGATCGATTTATTTTCTAGAAAATACAGGAGCCGTTACTAATCCTTCATTTGTCTTAGTTGATTCAAATTACTTTGGTATTAACAGTGAACTTTCATTATCTCCGACATTCGGAGATCTTGATAATGACGGTGACTTTGATCTTCTTGTAGGAAATACGTTTAATGATATTTTATACCTCGAAAATACGGGGACAAAAGTGAACCCTAATTTTGAAAACAGAGGTGTTTTAAAAAATCAAAATAACCAAAACATAAATGGTGGTGTTTATATTCGTCCGAGATTATTTGATGTTGATAATGACGGTGATCTTGATTTAATAATAGGCAATTTTAATGGAGAAGTTCTGCTCTATAGAAATATTGGAAGTCCGGCAAACTATTCTTTCCAACTCGATGAAAGTTATTTTGATTTAGGGAAACCCGGAAATTATACAAATCCATTTCTTTACGATTATGATAATGATGGTATCAATGAACTTTTTGTCGGAATTGACAGCGGTTATATATTCCTCTATGAAAATGATAATAACATTACCCCAAATTTTGTTCTAATCGACAATAACTTTCTTAATAAAAATTTTGGTCGTGAACCCAATATTATGTTTGGTGATTTAGATAACGATGGAGACGATGATCTAATTATTGGTAATATGAAAGGCGGGTTATATTTCTACAGAAATTCAATTGTTTCGTCTGTTCAAAGAGATCAGCTTAAGAATCAGCTTAACATTTCGATAAAATCATATCCTAATCCATTTAATAGTTCAATACAAATTGAAGTGAGTATCCCAAATAATATCTATTTTTCTTTGAAGATATTTAATATATTAGGAGAAGAAGTCTCATTATTATACCAAGGGACTTCGACAGGGGAAACAAACAAATTTGTATGGAACACAAATAAGTCTAGTTTAGGGTTATCTTCAAGTGTTTACATTGTTTCGGTGCAGACAGAAAGCAAGATAGAAAACCACCCCGTTTTATTTCTGAAGTAAACTTTTTAAGGAGAATTTATGAACAGAATCATTTCAGTGATTACACTGAATATTTTTCTATTTATTTCGATAAACGCTCAAGAGGGGATTGAATTTTTAGGTGCACTAAATCCCAGAGCTTCACAAGGATATAATGATATCTGGGGTTATGCTGCGGATGATCGTGAATATGCTTTATTGGGTGACGGGGGTGGAACAAGTATAATTGATGTGACTGAGCCTAACAACCCGGTCGAAGTTGCTTTCATTGCCGGACCGCCGTCCAGTTGGCGAGATCTTAAAACGTACAGTCATTATGCATATATTATAACCGAAGGAACTTCAGGTGATAACGGATTACAGATAGTTGATCTTTCCGGGTTGCCTAACTCGGTAAGTTTAGTAAAAACAACCAATGAATTTTTTGAACGTGCACACAATATTTTTATTGTTGATAAATATGCTTTGGTTATCGGGACTAATAACGGCGGTGGTATGCATATTCTAGATTTAACCGATCCGGAAAATCCCGAAAGAACAGCATACTATTTAGAAAGTGGTTATGTACACGATGTTTACGCTTGGGGCGATACGGTTGTTGCTTGTGCCGAAGATACATATGATTTAGTTGATATATCCGACAAATCAAATCCAAAAAAGATTTCATCCAGTATTGCATTACCCGGAATTTATGCTCATAGCGGTTGGGCGACGGAGGACAAAAAATATTTTATTGCTGCAGAAGAATTCAATCAGCGAGATATAACAATCTGGAATATTGAGGACAGGAATAACTGGGATTTAGTCGTTGATGAATTCAAACTCTCAAATACAACACCGGTACATAATATCTTTGTAAAAGGCGATTATGCTCACATCTCTTATTATGCTGATGGTTATGTTGTCTTGGATGTTTCAGACCCGAGAAATCCGTTAGTAGTCGGACAATATGATACAAGTCCCTCCGAATCAGGTTTTAACGGGGCATGGGGTTGTTATCCATTTCTTCCTTCCGGAAATATTATTATTTCCGATATGCAAACCGGCTTATATGTTTTTTCCTTTACTCCCGTTGAAAATCCGCCTCCATTTTTATCTCCGGCTAATCCTGCTAATGAAATCTTAGTTGAAGAAAATGTTGATCTCGGACTAGAAGTAATGGATAACGGAACAATCGTAGAAGCATATGTTTATTATCGTACCATAATAAACAGTACAACCGGAAATTGGAATAGAATTGATGGAGAATTAACCGACAACAATGAATTCAATTTTACAATCCCATCGCAGCAGCATTTAACAACAGTTGAATATTATTATGCGGTTACCGATGACGGGGGAAAAGTTGTTACTTCTCCAAGTGGTGGCGGTGGAACCCCGGCCGGCTCTGTTCCACCTGAAACGTTTTACAGTTATAGGACAATTTTTGCCGGTACACCTGTAATAGTTTCTTTGTCACCGGTTTTTTCGGATACTACTATTGTAAAAGGTGATAAAATTGAATTTACAGTTGATGCTGTTGATACTACACAGCTTGATATATCTTATGAATGGTTTTTAAACGGACAAAAGAAAAGTAATTTGGATAGTTATACTTACGGAACGACTTTCGTGTTTGCTGCCAGAACTGATACACTTGATTTGGTTGTTACTAATGGATATAAGTCTGTTTCAAATAAATGGATTATTAGTGTCGATTTAACTTCTGATCTCGATGATGATTTGACTCTGAGTTATGATTTGGTGCAAAATTATCCCAATCCTTTTAATCCATCGACAACAATTTCGTATTCAATTCCGGCATCTGAAAACGTACAATTAAAAGTATTCAATTCGTTAGGAGAATTAGTTTCTACCCTTGTGGATTCATACCAAAACAGCGGAAAATATGAAGTTAATTTTGATGCACGCGAGCTTAGTTCCGGGTTTTATGTTGCACATGTAGTAGCTGGTAAATTTTCTAAATCGATAAAAATGTTATTGGTAAAATAAACTCATGAGAAAAATATTTCTAAGCGGAGTAACTTTATTCTTACTTTTTCTTATCTCATGTTCTGATGATAAAATTGTTCAACCTGATGAATCCAACAAAAATGGATTTGAATCAGCAGAAGTTGCACAGATATTTTCAGATAATTGTTCCACTTCAGGTTGTCATGACTCAAATAATCCCGAAAACGGGCTGAGTATTACTTCTCACTCTAATTTAATGAAGGGAAGTTCTGCACGTCCACTTAACTCAGGCGGTTTATATGGTGGAGATGTAATAGTTCCCTTCAATTCAAAAAGAAGTTTGCTTTATCAAATGATATCGGGAAACGCATCAGTGCAAATGCCCTTTCAACGAGCCGCACTTTCGCAAGAAGAGGTTGTTACAATTAAAAACTGGATAGATGATGGTGCAAAAGATGAGTTTGGAGCTGTACCTTTTTCTAATCCAAGTTATAGAGTTTTTGTTTGTAATCAAAGAAGCGATGCAATCTCTGTTATTGATGGTGATGAGAAAGTAGTTTCACGAGTTTATGAAACTGATTTTTCTGAATTGAACGATGCCCCGCATATGATTAAAGTCTATGGGAATTATTTTTATGTAACTTACATTACTGCCGGACGTTTTGTAAAATTTGATAAACATACCGGTGAAATAATAGGGCAAGTTGAGCAACTTGAATTTCCCGGAATGATAATGATTAATTCAACCGGTTCAAAGGCTTATGTATCGAGATCGTCGACGGCCCCAGGTTTATTTAATTCGATTTATGTGATTGATTTATCTTCAATGTCTCTCAGCAATGAAATCCTTTTACCCGTTAGCGGAATTCCTCATGCAATATCATTATCGCCGGATGACAAAATTCTTTATGTTGCAAACCTAACTGCTAATAGAATTAGTATAATTGATACAGAGTCCGATTCATTTCAACAAGATGTTTTGTTAAGTCAATCAGAAAATCATGAACCGATGGAAATAGAAATATCCCCCGACGGAAAATATTTGTATATATCAGGAAGAGCATCGGGCAAATTGGTTATTTTAGATACAGAGCAGTTGACTGTTGTAAAAGAAATCATGGTTGGAATGATGCCTATGCATATAGCAATTTCGCAAGACGGTTCAAGGATTTACGTTCCTTCAATGATGACGAATACCGTTAATATAATCGCTTACGAAGGAAATGATTGGGTTAGAACTTCTCAAATAACTCATCCCGGATTTACGCAATTACATGGTTGTGAATTATCACCTGATGATAATTATTTATATGTTTCCAGCAGAAACACGTCAGGAAGTTTTGTACCGGCATATACAGTCAACGGGGAATCTAATCACGGTACAATCGGAATAATAAATACGCAAACTCTGCGAGTTGAAAAGCTGTTGGAAATTGAAGAGTACGGTGCAGGAATGGCTGTTGATTAAATATTCCAACTCTATTCAAAATATTATTTCAACGTGGTTAAGTAATTGTAAAAATCCGATATTTTAAAGAACTTGTTTGTAAAATTACTTTCCCAAATTGAAAATTCATTGACAAACTCATCTTTGCTTAAATCATAATTCGGTAAATCATCCGTTGCGGTTCTGTTGTTATAAAAGATATTATCTGATATATGAAATGATTCTGGTTGAGAATGAATTGCAAGTGCACATTGATAACAATAATAATCCGGCGAATCGTATTTGGGGTTTTGTCCGGTTAAAACAAGTATATTGTTTTTGTAGTGACCAGTAATTTCTCCTCCGGTTTCTCTTGAAATTGAAGTACCGCATGCACCGGTGTTATAGATAATATTATTATTAATAAACCCAATCGGGTTACCGATTCCCGCATCCCAATACGCGATTCCCCACGTGAGCATATCTTCAATTATATTCAATTCAGCTTCAACTTCAGCATCAACAAAAATCCCCAATCCTTTCCAATATCTTTTTAGAAGGTTTGATTTTACAGTAGCTTTGGCATTCCATGTAATTCCGATTGCTACACCTCTTCCACCTCCTGCAATTTTTGAAGTTGCCTTCTCAACACCATCGACAATATTGTTTTCAATTACCGCTTCTGAATTTCTATAAAGAGTTATTCCATCCCATGAATTTCTAATAATCTTATTGTTTCTGATCACAAGCTGTGAATTTTCTCTTCCGCATATTCCCATTATCCCCACGACATTTCTCACAACTTGTGAAGAATCACCTATGTTATCTTTTATGATATTGTTTTCAATAACAGCACGACTATTTTTGATAACAATGGCCGCATCGGTTGCCATACCGCTTGTATCTCTTTCACCACCTATTATAACTAAATTTTTGAGCTCAACAACTCCCGAATTTAACACATAAATTCCATAACCGGAATTTGTTTTAATGATAGTATTGTGGTATTCATCACCCATTAATATTATTGAGCTTCCGCTTAATATTAAGCCTGCGGTCGCATTAATAAGTGTATCAGGGTTTTGGCAATTTCCACAAGTTGAATCAATTATTTGAATTGGTTGGAGATCATAAACTCCCGGCGCAAGTATTACGCTTACTGAATCAACACGATTTTTAAAGAAAGATTGAAGTTCCTCGCTTGAATTTATAAAAAAATCTTGTGCTTGGACGCTTAATCCAATCAAGAAAATGAATAAAATCCGTTTCATAAACTCCTCATAAAAATATCAGACTAAAAATAACAATTAATTCACACTAAGATAATTTTTGAAAACTAAATGATTTCCTTATATTTTCAAGTAAACAAAGGAAGAATTGATATGAAGATAGTAGTTTATCCTGGTACTTTTGATCCTGTTACAAACGGTCACATAGATATTGTAAAGCGTGCTGTTGAACTATTCGATAAAGTCATAGTTACAGTCGCACAAAATCCATCGAAGACATGTTTGTTTAGTACATCTGAAAGAGTTGAGATGCTTGAAGAAAGCTTGAAAGGATTTGAAAGAGTTGATATTGATTCTTTTGACGGACTAGTAGTTGATCATGCCAGGGCAGTAAATGCTGTGGGAATTATTAGAGGGTTACGCGCGGTAAGTGATTTTGAATATGAATTTCAGATGGCTCTAATGAATAGAAAATTAAATGATAACTTAAGAACTATTTTTCTTATGCCGCACGAAAAATATACATATCTTAATTCCACAATTATAAGAAACTTGGCACAGTTCAAAAGTGATGTAAGCGATTTTGTTACACCATTTGTTGAGAAAAAACTTCGTGAAAAATTTAATTATTGATCTATGTGTTAAGTGCTAATAAAATCCAAACAAAATGAAGCACAACGAAATAGAAAAATCCAAAAATAGTAACTTTCCACCAGTATCTGTGTCTTCTCTTTGCGGGATTATAACCGCCGGCTTTTTTAACCAAGACCATACCGATTGTGAAAAAAATACCGCCGACACCATAGAGATAGATGAAGGGAAGCCAAACATTAAAGAATGAATTTGACATGAACTTTTCCAAAAAAAATTAGCGAGAAAATCTAACTAAGCGTTTCATGATCTGCAAGAGAATTATTTTACTAACTATAAATGAGAAACAAATTGAGCGAACTTTTGCAAATTACTGAATTGGGAAATCCAATTTTAAGGATGAAAACAAACGATATTAATAAAATTGAAGATTTTGAAAAATCTTTGATTGGAAATATGAAATTTACAGTTGGAAAAGTGAGCGGAGTCGGTTTAGCAGCCCCTCAGGTAAATGAATCAAAAAGTATATTTATAATTGCGTCCAAACCAAATACTAGGTATCCAACTGCACCTGATATGCAGCCGGAAGCAATTATCAATCCTAAAATTTTGAGTTCCTCAGAAGAAATCGTAACTGATTGGGAAGGTTGTTTAAGTATTCCGGGATTAAGAGGATTAGTCCCGCGCTCAAAATCAATTATTGCAGAGTATTTAAATGAAAACGGGGAGAAAGTAAAAAAACAATTTGATGATTTTGTAGCGAGAATTTTTCAACATGAATTTGATCATCTTGAAGGAATTGTATTTCTGGATAGAATGGAATCTTCAAATGATTTAGTTACGGAGCGAGAATATCAACAGATTATATCGAAGAAATAAAAATTAGTGTATAATAAAAAAACCCAACTTCTTCAAGAAGTTGGGTTTTTATTTGGAAAATATAAGTAACTACATCTCTTTTTCTGCCTCTAATTTTTTGCCTTCATCAAATTGTCCATTTAACTTATGTTCATTGTTAATGTAAACAATTCCGTCTTCATCGTGTGGTTCGCCAATGACCGAGTGCACGGATTTTAGACCACCCATATAACCGCGTGCATCGCATAAGTATACTAAATCACCGATATTGGCTTTCATTTTACTCATATCATTTTTAGAAAGATTTACAATATCATCATCACCGTCTTTTAATTTCCAGCTTACCTTAACAATTTCACCTTCTTCATCGTTAATCTTACTACCCTTAAACCATTCTTTTGCTTTAGCGATAGACCAAACAGTCAAACCTTCGGTGTTATTGTAAGGGTCATATTTTACGTAATAAGTAACAGATAATGAAATCAAATAAGTCATTAGGAGAGTAACAAATAACATTAACATAATTAGTGGTGTATCAGTTGTCTCAACTCCAAATAATGGTTTAGCAAATGAAACAACAAGGAATAACATTATTGAGAACAAAGTTATTCCAATCATAATATTTTTTTGATTACCTGATTGCTTGATCTTTTCAATAGAACTTTTTTGTTGAGCTGTTGTTAACGTAATTATAACTGCGACCGCAGCACAAACAAACAAATTATACAAAGCCCGTATGTATGAATATGGATGTGCCGGATCCATTTCAATTCCGTGATCAAAAGGAGCGATTAATACTCCCGGATATTTTGCACCTAAGATCATCAAGGCAACACCGCCGAGAAATGTTGATATCACAGCAGCGGGTGTAAATCTCTTCCAGAATATTCCCAAGAAAATAGCAACGACTAGTGGAGGTGTTAAAGTAGAATGGAAAAATCCGTGTGCTTCATAAACAGTCGGGAAATTTTTAAAAGCTAATACACCAACAACGCCTAAGGTTGTTATAACAACTGAAGAAGTTCTAGCAGCAAATAATTCTTTTTTATCGGTTTCTTTATCTGTAAGAATTTTTGCCTTAATCCATTTCTTAAACGGACGATGTACATCATTGATATAAATTGCGGCAGTAGCATTAATTAATGTATCAACGGTTGACATTAATGCCGCAGTAAGCGCAGCCATAATAAAACCAAACACACCGGGTATTGCGACAATATTCGCTACTACTACAAAAATCTGATCGGGTTCTGTATTTGGTGGAACCGTCATAGGATCGGCAACCGAGATAGCTTTCCCAATCCAGCCGGCGTTACCTACAACAATTGCTGAAAGAGGTAACATAAATAAAATATTAAAAGTAGCGGCTTTTCTTCCTTCATCAACACTTTTAGTTGCCATGAATCTCATTATCAGACCCATATTCATAAACAGGAATCCGACCGAACCGGCAATGCCATCCTGCCAAAAAATGCCAACGAAATTGAAACTGGAAGGATCATTAAAATTTGCTAACGGTAATTTCCATTCGGTGGGTAAAAGACTCCAGAAGACGTCAAATCCACCGACATAATCTAAGCCAAGCACGAAGAGGAAAAAACCGGCAAAGAGTAAGATAAATCCCTGGAGTAAATCGGTAAAAATAACGGCAGTCTGACCGCCGAATGTAATATAGATGCCTGTAATAATTGCTATTACTATTACAGCACCCATCAACGTTATTTCGAAGTTCATTCCCCAAACTTCGAATGCCGGAGGCAGCATAGGAAGTATTGCTTTTCCAAGAGTTAAAAAACCAATACTTATATAACCGATCATATATAATAGAAGAAGTATTGTAGCTAAAAATCTAGCTGAAGGACTGAATCGTTTTTCAAAATACTCAGGGATGGATCGAATTTTTGTATAAACGATTATGGGGAGCCAGCCGAATAAGAAAAACGGAATAAAAAACCAATCGTTTATATAAGTCATTGTTGAAGATAGACCGTTCTCAAAACCTTTAGCAGAATATTTTATGAAGCTATGACTGCCGACGCCTGTAGCTACAATTGAAAAAGCAATTAACCACCATTTGAAACGTCTTCCTCCGAAGAAGAAATCTTTTGTGCTTCTATTGTATCTTCCGAAATATGTACCAAATAACATAATCAGAAGAAAGTAAACAACCATTACAACCCAATCAGTTGAAGAACCGATATTGTGAAATGTCTGAAGTTTGCCCGGTGCTGTTTCCATAAATTAAAAGTATAGTGCCGCTATGATTAGAAATGCATGAAGAAATAAGAAATAAAAATATCCGCCAAGACTTATGTAGAACCATTTTTTATGACGCTTAATTTTTAAATTAAGTGCACCACTTTTAGTAATGATAATCATTCCCACTACAAAGAAGATTCCACCAACAGCATAAAGGTATATAAACGGTAACCACGAGTTAAAAAAAGACGGCATTTTTATTTTTAATTTGTTTTGAGTTTTGAATTGGTGCAAGTTAGTGAAGCGGATATATTTTTGCAAACAAAACCGAAAATTTTGCACCGGATTAAGAACAATTTTAGTAGTTAGCAAAGCTAATTTAAGTCTTAAGA
Organism: Ignavibacteriales bacterium; assembly: GCA_003599395.1. GTDB lineage: Bacteria > Bacteroidota > Ignavibacteria > Ignavibacteriales > Melioribacteraceae > SURF-28. The sequence continues at coordinate 14,522 of QZJX01000096.1, forward strand.
ATATTTCGTGATTTTGGAAGATTATTGGTAGTCAGCTAGAAAGGATATATCAAATGCCATCAAAAAATCTTTGCTTTTCAGCTTCAGCCTATCTAAATTTAAAGTCTGAATCTTTTTAATCGCAAAACAAGGAGTAGTAGATTATGGGCATGATGGCCAAGATGAGAAGTTTGGCTCCGTGGTTCATTATTACGGTAGGTGGTCTTTTCGTTCTATTTATGGTTTTATCCGATTCGCAATTAACAACAATAATGGGACAGAGATCAAACAACATAGGTTATGTTAACGGAAGAGAAGTTACTTATCAACAATTTTCCAATTACCTTGAAAACGTAAGAACCCAACAACAAGCACAAACTGGACAAGATATTGATGAAAGCCAAATGGATGCTCTTCGAGATCAAGTTTGGAGTATGATTGTAAATCAATTATTAGTAGAAGAAAAAATTGATGAATTTGGTATCGTTGTTACCGATGAAGAAGTTAAAGATGCGATACTGGGTCCAAATCCTCCGGCATTCTTAAGACAAAGTTTTATTGATACAAACGGTGTATTTAATAGAGAAGCTTACGAGAATGCATTGTTTGATCCGAGAAATGCGGAAATATTAGTTCAAGCTGAAGAAACTGTTCGTGCACAAATGATACAAGACAAATTGAAAAATTATTTGTCCAATTCAGTTTTTGTAAGCGAAGGTGAAGTAAAAAGAAAATTCATTGAACAGAATTTTAAGTTTTCAGCAGAATACGCTTTTATAGACGGATCACGTTTACCTGATTCTTTAATTTCATTTACTGAAAAAGATTTAAGAGAATATTATGAGAACCATAAATCTGACTATAAAGTTGAAGCTCAGCGTAAACTGAAATATGTTCTGTTTGAAAGAAAAGCATCGCTGGACGATTCGGTTAGCATCAGAAAAAATTTAGAAGCGATTGTAAGTGATATTAAAAACGATACTGCTTCATTCAGATCATTTGTAAATATTTACTCCGATCTACCTTATTCAAAAGATACTTTAAGCGTCGACAAGATTCATCCTGAAGCTGTTGAAATATTACGAAATTCAAAATCCGGCGATATCATTGGCCCGGTTGTAACAACAGAAGGATATGTTGTTTACAGATTAACAGATAAAGTAAGAGGAGCTAACGAATTTGCAAGAGCTTCCCATATTCTTGTTGCCGGTGATAATGATCAAGTGAAAGCAAAGGCAGATTCGGTTTATAACGCATTAGTAAAGGGTGCGGATTTTGCAAAAACTGCAATCGAGATTTCAGAAGATCCGGGTAGTGGCGCTAGAGGTGGTGAACTTGGTTGGTTCTCTAAAGGCCAAATGGTACCTGAGTTTGAGCAGGCAGTTTTTGGTGGCCAAGTCGGTGTCGTTCAAAAACCTGTAAAAACTCAATTCGGATATCATATTATTAAAGTCAGCGATAAATCAAACGAGCAATACGTAGTTGAAAAGATTGTTAACGCAATACAACCTTCCGGAACTACGCTTGATAGATTGTTTGAAAACGCTAATGATTTTTCTTATTTATCAAAAGAAAACAGTTTTGAATCTGAAGCTGAATTGATGGGATACAATGTAATAGAAACCACTCCTTTCAGCGATAACACTCAATTTATTCCCGGAATCGGAGCTTCAAGTGCTCTTGTAAGATTTGCATTCGATAATAGTCTTGGTACGATCAGTGATGTCTACCGTGTTCCAGCTGGTTATGTAGTTGCAAAAATTTCGGAAGCTACAAAAGCTGGATTCAAACCCTTTGAAGAACTTGAAGCACAATTAACATCAGCTGTTAAGCTTGAAAAGAAACGTGCTAAAGCGAAAGAAATGATGCAAACGGTTTATGAGCAAGTTAAAGATGCCGGTACTTTAACCGGAGTTTCAGAAATCAATCCGCTTGCCAGATTTGATGTTGTTAGGGATCTAACAGCTAAGGGAAATATACCTGGTATTGGAAGAGATTTTACTTTTATCTCTTACTGCTTAGAAGGTCCAATAAAAGAAATATCGGAACCAATAGAAGGTACACGTGGTGCTTATCTCATAAGAATTGCTAATAGAACAGAATTCGACGAGAATAATTTTGAAACTCAAAAGAAAACAATAAGAGATAATTTACTACAACAAAAAAGACAACAATTTTTTGCAAACTGGATTGAAAAGGTACGAGAGGATGCTGATATTGTCGATAACCGGCATCTCTTTTATAGATAAAATTAAAAAGGCTGACCAAATGTCAGCCTTTTTTTTATACTAAAACTGCTAATCAAATTTTTGTAATGCCGCTAAAATCTCAGAGAAATTATAAGGTTTTCTAATAAACTTATTTATACCTAGACTCTCAATCTCTTGATTTACAGAATCGACATTTGAACCGGAAGCAAGTATTATCGGGATTGATTTATTAGTATCCCTTATTTTTTTTACACACTCTAGACCATCCATCTCCGGCATCTTTTTATCAATTATAAGTAAGTCAAAATTATTCTGCTCAATAAATTTGATTACTTTTACTCCATTATCCGCAATATCAACGTTGTAGCCATTTGACTTAAGTAAATCAGCTAAAACCTCACTTACCGAAACATCATCTTCCGCCAACAGAATACGTTTCGATTTATTCAGCACTTCATCAAACACCGGAAATGTAACAGTAAACTTTGTTTCGCCATTTTTGCTTTTCACTGAAATCGAACCATTGTATTTTTCAATTTTCTCTTTCACAATAGCTAAACCGTAACCGGATTCATGTAATTTTGATTTTGTAGAAAATTTTGGGTCGAATATTTTTGAGATGTTTTCTTCAGCAATGCCCTCACCAAAATCGATTATTTCGATCGATACTTTTTTTCGATCACTCGATAACGGATAACATAGATTTATAAAAACTTTTTGATTGACATCAGAAGCTTCCAAAGCATTCTTGATAATATTATAAATTATCCTAAAGAAATCGGTTTCGTCAATTAACAGGAAAATCGCTTCTTGTATTTCGTGGAAGTTGGTTTGTAATTTACTCTTTTCATCGAACGAAAAGCTTTCAAAAATTTCGTTGAGAGAATTAACAATATTTATTTTGCTTATTGATGAGCTACTTTTCTCATTTGGTCGAAGATGTGCATGTACAATATCCGATGCACGTTTGGCGGAATTTTCAAGTCGGGAAATTAGTTTTTTTGTTTCTTCTGTTGGGTTAGATAATTGCTTTAATAATTCGATTTCATTGATAATACTTGTCAAAATATTATTTAAATCGTGGGCTGAATTCTTAAAAGTATCGTTCGTCATGTTACTTCAAATCATACTTTTTAATTTTTGTGTAAAGAGTTTTTTGACTAACTCCCAAAGCTCGTGCGGAATTTTCTCTGTTCCAGTTCAACTTATTAAGCACTTTGTGAATATGTATTTTCTCAAGTTCTTCGAGAGATAAAATTTGTTCTAGATTTTCCGAGAAACTGTTAACTTCAGAATAATCGCTCTTAGGGAGATTCAAATCTTTTACTTCAATTAAATCACCATCGGAAAAAATGATAGCTCTTTCAATTATGTGTTCAAGTTCTCTTACATTACCCGGGTATTTATAATACTTCAACTCATGCTCAGCTTCCGGAGATAATCTTTTGGGAGATCGTAAAGATGATTTAGATTTAAGGAAATAGTTTGCTAATACAATAACATCATCCTCACGTTCGCGAAGAGGAGGTATAGTAAGAGTAATCACGTTTAATCTAAATAAAAGATCTCTTCTGAAAGAACCTTTTTCGGCTTCTTCCATCAAGTTTTTGTTTGTTGCGCCGATTACTTTTACATCAGATTTTAGATTACTAACACCACCGATTCTTCTAAACTCACCTTTTTCAAGAAAACGTAATAATTTTGGTTGAAGAGTTAAACTCATTTCTCCAATTTCATCTAAAAATAACGTGCCGCCGTCCGCAATTTCAACTAGTCCTTGTTTAGAAGTTTTTGCATCGGTAAATGCTCCTTTTTCATGACCAAATAATTCACTTTCAATTAATTGATCAGGAAGAGATGCACAGTTTATAGCAACAAAAGGTTTATCTTTCCTGTTAGAATTTTTGTGAATGAATTCGGCGAACAATTCTTTCCCTGTTCCGGTCTCACCTTCAAGCAAAATATTTGAATCAGCCAATGAAGCTTTTTGCGCATGTTCTAGGGTGAGTTTTAATGTATTGCTTTCACCAACTATTTTATGGGGTAGAGCACTGCTTAATTTCGAAGAAAGAATTTTATTTTGTACGAGAAGTTCTTTGTGTTTTAAAGCGCGGTCAATAACAACAATAAGTGCATCAAAGTCATAAGGCTTGGTGATGTAATCATAAGCACCCATTCTAATACAATCAATTGCCGAACGCATTTCAGATTTCGCAGTTAATACAATCACCTGTACTGTAGGATGAAATTCATTAGCGAACTTCAGAACTTCTTCTCCGTTTACTTCCTTCATTTCTAAATCTAATAGCAGTAAGTCGTAGCTCTTTTGCTTTAGATTCTCAATTGCAAATTTTCCGTCAAGAACAATATCTACATGAAAGTTTTCGTTTACAAGTTCTTCTTTTAATAGATAAGCAAGAATTTCATCATCATCGGCAATTAATATTTTGGCTTTTTCGTTCATTTGCTCTTTTTGGAAAAAAATAATTGTGAATCCATCTATAATAAGCAAATTTCCGACAAAATGTAAAAATTACCGGTAAGAGATAAACACAAAATAAAATTAAAGATAGAGAATTGTTGAAATTATAAAATGAGAAGTGTATCTTTAAGGCTCAAATTTTGACGGTTTGGGCGCGTAGCTCAGTGGTAGAGCATCTGCCTTTTAAGCAGAGGGTCGGTGGTTCGAGACCACCCGCGCTCACAGTAGTTAAACCCTTGTAAGTTAAAGACTTGCGAGGGTTTTGTGTTTTTAGGATATTTTATGCTGAAGTAGAAACTGAAGTTTTTTTTGTTCCACTTTTTGTTTTTGAAATTGCTAATAAAGAAAAATTAATCCGATCTCATATAAACAAAGACTCATCTTTTGGAACATGAGCTTTGTGATTGATTCATTATAGAGATTATCTCCCTAATAATGCTGTTGACTCTTGAGAATTTTAACTTAGCAGAAGTTAAATCTCAAGCCTTGAATTGAGTATCTCTCTCATCTTAATGTTTGTTTCCCAAGCATCACTTATAGGTTCATTGGAAAAGGGAAGAGTGTGCATATAATTCGGCGGACCGAATTCGGGAGTTATAGTAATAAATTCTTTTCCCTCTGTCTTTCTTTTATCTATAATCCTTTGCCAAATTGAAAGATGATTATCTAAATGTGATTTCCATTCCGGGGCGGAAGGATTAGTTACTTGAGGGCCCTCTTCATATCCAACACGGGCATGAATGTGAAAGCTTCTATCAATTGCCTTTTGTAGATTCTCGGATTGATTACTCAAGTCTGATTCATGAACAACCATCCAATGTGAAAAGTCGGCAGTAAGTTTTAATCCGGATGAAGCTTCAAGATAATTAGTTGTATCGATTAATGAATATGTTAACCTGGCGCGGTGTGTTTCAATTAAAAATTCAACTCCGCATTGTTTACTGAATTTATTGATTTTATCAATAAGCAGTAAATTTTCATCAAAAGAGAAGTAATCTCTACCAGCATGAACATTAACCAACTTCGAACCGGCTTCTAGTGCAAACTCGGCTTGTCGTTTAAAGCTTTCAATATGGTCGGAAATTGTTTTGCCGTCGGTTAATATTTGTCCAATTAAAAATAATCCGTTTGACTCATGTAAATCCTTAATCACTTTGGGGTCATCTTTTACGGAATCAAAATAGAGTTCAGTACCATCAAATTTATCCTCAGCAACTCTATTGATGAAATGAATCAAAGGATCATTCCACATTTCCCATTTCGATTTTGTGAATATAATTTTCATTTAATCTCCTTCCTAAAAAAGTTTTAAAAGTGTTTCTAAGTGCCGATTTAACTTGACAAGAAAATCTGATTGTAATATATTGCAATCCAGCACAAAGGTTTGTGCAAAAAATATAAAAAACCCCAATAAATTGGCAATTACACTTAAAGATATCGCCGAAAAAACTAATTGTTCAGTCTCAACTGTTTCACGAGTATTGAACAATAAGAGCAAACAATACCGCATTGCCGAAGAAACCGAAAAATTAATTCTTGAAACAGCTCACAATCTAAACTACCGACCAAATGAATTAGCGCGTGGATTAAGATTGAAGCGATCACACACTATTGGTTTGGTGGTTCCGGATATCTCAAATCCATTCTTTGCTTACGTTAGTCATCTTATACAAAGACATTCATATGAAGCAGGCTATAGTTTAATACTTTGCAATACTGACGAAGATATTGATTTAGAAATTGAACAAATTGAATTACTAAGACGAAAAGGAGTTGATGGTTATATAATTTTGCCGGTTGGAACAAAGCAAGATCATATTTACGAACTATTAACACTAAACAAACCTTTTGTATTGCTTGATAGAATATTTGATGATATCAAAACAAATGCAGTGGTCGTGGATAACTATAAAGGGGCATACCAAGCCGTTAAACACTTGATAGATAACGGTCATACGCGTATCGCTATTATTCAAGGGTTGCAAAATACATCTACTAATAATGCCAGAGTTTCCGGATATATAAATGCACTCAAAGATCATCAAATTCCACTAGATGAAAAACTTATTGTGGGAAATGATTTTAGAAAAGAAAACGGATATATAGAAACCAAATTATTATTAAGATTGGAAGAACCACCAACTGCAATTTTTACGACAAGTGATCTTATTACACTTGGTACACTTCAGGCTATATCAGAAGAAAATAAAACAATTCCTAAAGATGTCTCGTTGGTTGCATTTGATGAAATAGATTATGCACCATTTTTAGTTGCGCCATTAACATCGGTTAGGCAGCCCCGAGACTTAATGGGACAAGTAGCTGTAAAATTATTAATTGACGATATAAAGTCACGTGGTACAAATAAAAAAGAACGGCTTGTGCTCGATCCCAAATTAATATTGCGTAAATCGGTTTACAATTTACGTTCAAACGAATCCGAGTTTTCTGCCGTTTACAGCGGTTATTAGTAAAAAAATATGCAAATTTGCGCAATCGTTTGTACAAATTTTAATGGTAAATAAATTAGCGAGAGTCAAATTGAAAAATGTAGTTAAGTTTATTGTAATTCTAATTGGTTTGTCTTTATTATTCTCAAGTTGTGGTGAAGGCAGTAGCGGTACTGATGGAGAAACTAAAGAAATTGTTTTTTGGCATAGTTTTGTCTCATCAACAGTCCCGGCACTTAATGCACTCATTGCAGATTTTGAATCAATTCATCCAAATATCAAAGTAAAAGCACAGTACATCCCAACGGGTGACGCACTGGTGCAAAAACTGATTACTTCTATTCAAAGTAAAACCGCACCGGATATTTCTTGGCTTCATGCCCATTTTATTGAAGATTTAGTTGAAGCCAACGCTATCTATAAAATGGATCATTTCATAAACGGGGAGAACGGTCTGGAAGAGGGAACTTTGGAAGATATTTATCCGGCTTTGCTTCAGTATGCTTCATGGAGAGGAACTCTTTATACTATACCAATGGAAGCAACAAATTTAGCGTTGCTATATAATAAAGATATGTTTCGAGCAGCTGGCCTAGATCCAAATCATCCACCTAAAAATTGGGAGGAATTGCAAGAGTATGCTGAGAAACTGACTTTTGACAAAAATGGCGACGGAAAATTTGAACAAGTCGGTTTATTCTTACCTGTATTCCCTGCAGCGGGACCATTAAGTTCGTGGATGGTTTGGCAATTTCATCCTTTCTTATGGCAAGCGGGCGGATATAAAATTGATTTGGAGCAAACTCATGTTATGTACCATGAAGAAGCAGGAGTCCAAGCTCTCCAACTATGGAAAGATATTTACCAGAAGTTAAGACTCGATGTTTTTACACCTGATTATGATGTGGCATTTGCTTCAAAGAATTTAGCAATGGCGATGGATGGACCTTGGAATTTACCTCGTTATAATGAAATATTGAAAAATATGGATTGGGGATTTGCTCCTCTTCCTGCCGGACCGGAAAAAAGAGCCACAATAGTCGGCGGTGAATATCTTGCAATTTTTAAGCAAAGTAAAAATCCTGATGAAGCTTGGGCATTTCTTAAATGGATAATTGAACCGGAAGTTCAAGCAAAATGGGCAATGACTTCAGGTTATCTTCCAATTAGAAGAGCCGTGCTTGAAGTACCTGAATTTCAGAAGTACTTGAAAGAAAATCCAAACTTCAAAGTATTTGTTGATGAGATGGAATATGGTCAGGCCGAAAGACCTATCGATTATGGCGGTATGGAAATTATGAGACACATGGCTGATGCAATTGAAAAAGCGACTGTGGGTAAACAAGATGTGCGTAAAGCATTAAATGAAGGAGCAGAACTTTCGAATAAAGTGTTGGATGCAGCTAACGCAAAACATAAAAACTAATTTGACGGGTAATGAAAAAATCTTCAACTGATATTAAATTAAAAAAGCAATCAAGATTACCTTGGAAAAGAAAGGATGATACGTTAGGAGCAATTCTATTTTTGTCTCCGACGCTTGTAATATTTGTTACATTTATTTTATTCCCTGTTATCTTTTCATTCTACCTCAGTTTTCACGAATGGAATATGTTCAGTAATGAAGCGACATTTGTCGGATTAGAGAATTACAAAAGAATGTTCGATAGCCAAGAATTTTGGAGCGTGCTTAAAAACACAGCTGTTTTCACATTTGGAACCGTTCCCTTAAATATGATTGTAGCCCTATTGGTCGCAATGGCATTAAATAAACATATAAAGGGAAAGAAATTTTTACGAACAGCATTTTTTGCACCTGTAATTATTTCCCCTGTTGCAGCAGCAGTTATTTGGCGATGGATTTATGATCCGAACTATGGCTTGTTAAATTATGGAATTAGTTTTTTTGGTATCGATTCAATCAATTGGTTAAATGATGAAACTGCCGCAATGTTTGCATTAATTATTATGGGAGTTTGGAAAACTTTCGGTATAAACATGGTTCTATTTTCTGCCGGTTTACAGGGTATTCCTGAAACTTATTATGAAGCTGCAGATATAGATGGTGCCGGTAAGTGGGATAAATTTTGGAAAATAACTTTACCTATGCTTGCGCCAACCACATTCTTTATTATGATTATGTCTATGATCAGCTCATTTCAAGTATTTGATTTGGTTTATGTTCTTACATCGGGCGGACCGCTTGGAAGCACGAAAGTGTTTGTATTCTTTGTCTACGAATACGCATTCAAATATTTTGAAATGGGATACGCATCAGCCGCGGCATATATATTATTTATTGTGTTAATAGCATTAACAATGCTTCAAGTTAGATATATGAAAAACCGTGTTCACGGAGCGTTTTGATGAATCAATTGAAGATATTAAAATTATCGAAATCAATTATAAAGCATATAGTGATCTATGCATTGGCTTTTGTTACACTTGTGCCATTCATTTGGATGATACTCACTTCACTTAAAGATATGAGTGAAATATTTGTGTATCCTCCACAATTTTTCCCCTCAGAATTTAAATTCGAGAATTACAAGTTAGCATTCGAAGCAGCTCCTTTTGGCAGATACTATTTTAATAGTCTATTTGTTGCGTTTACGGTTACACTCGGACAATTAATTACTTGCTCGATGGCAGCGTTTGCTTTTGCAAGGATGCAATTCCCGGGAAGAAATATTTTATTCTATTTATTCTTGGGAACAATGATGATTCCTTACAACGTAACTATGATTCCATCATTTCTAGTGCTCTATTGGTTAGGTTGGATTGATACTTATTATGCATTAATAGTTCCCGGATTGGCTTCAGCTTTTGGTACATTTTTATTAAGACAATTTTTTATCACAATTCCAAAAGAACTAGAAGAAGCCGCATTTATAGATGGAGCAACTAAATTACAAGTGTTATGGAAAATTATTGTACCGTTAGCAAAACCTGCACTCGCTACACTTGCAATTTTTACTTTTATGGGTGTCTTCAACGATTTTATATGGGCATTGATAGTTCTAAATTCCGAAGATATGCAGACCGTACAACTCGGATTAGCAATCTTCCGTGACAGGTATCTGACCCAGTGGGATTTATTGATGGCTGGTTCAGTAACTGCAGTATTACCAATACTAATTGTCTTCTTTTTTGCGCAAAAATACTTTATACAGGGTATCACTTTAAGTGGGTTGAAAGAGTAAAAGTGAAAAAAATCACTAAATATGGTTTACTTTTAATAATTACGCAAACGATTGCGCTAATTTGTGCAGCACAGCAAGATTTACCTACAAATAGCGGCGGTGATATTCAGTTTTATGTTGATGATGCATCATTTTTTAATCAGGGTAAAATTTATCAAGAATTTTACCTTGTGATTTATACGGATCAACTCAAATTAGCACCTAAAAATAATTCGATGTACGCTGCTCTTACTATAAGTTCTGTAATTAAAAATTCACAAAGAGAAATCATTAATAAAGAAAGCTGGAATACAGAAGTACATGTCGGTCTTGATTCTGAATTAATTGAGACATCAATTGTCCATGATCAATGGTCACGAAATCTGGATGCAGGCAAATATTATTTAGAATTAGAAGTTAAAGATAACATTACCGGAAAGCTAGGAACAGCTAGAAGAGAGTTTAGTGCCGCACTTAATTCAGATAGAAAAATATTTATAAGTGAAATTGAATTTGCATCGGAATTTATTCCTGATGCTGACGGAGCTGGAATTTTTGATAAAGGATCGGTTTCCGTTATTCCGAACCCATCAAGAAGATATGGCTTGCTTAATCCTATTCTTTACTTCTATTATGAAATTTACGGTGCAGATGATGATTTAGAAAAAGAATTCCAAATATCATATGAAATTCTTAAAAAAAACGGTACCTCCCTAAGGTCTTTCGAAGGAAAGACCATTAAATTATCGGGCGTAACAGTCGGTGTCCCAAACGGTTTAAACGTTTCTGTTGTTGCGTCCGGTATTTATACTCTGGTTGTAAAGCTTAGCCATAATGAGACTGTAGTTGCTGAATCAAGCAGAGAGTTCGAAGTAATTCAATTAGACTATCTTAAAAAAGAACCTCTTTTAACCAGAGAGCAAGCTGACATGTTTGGTGAGATTATCCGTTTGATTTCAACCGAAAGAAACTATCAGACATATGAAAATCTAAATTTGACCGCAAAAGCTAAATATCTAATAGAATTTTGGCGTCAAAACGACCCACATCCTTTTACCGATGAAAATGAATTATTCAATAGAGTAGTTCAGCGGTATCAATATGCTAATAAGAATTTCAGTTGGGGCGGAATTGACGGTTGGAAAACTGATCGCGGTAAAATCTTAATTAAATATGGTATGCCAGATAACATACAGAGATTTGCCTCTCAACAATCAACTTCACCTTATGAAATTTGGGAATACCAAGCACGCAGAAATTATATATATGTTTTTGGAGATTTAAGAAGCGATGGCAGGTATACACTTCTTCATTCAACTAAGGAAGACGAAATAAATAATCCTTATTGGAAAGAAGAATTAAATAGAATGTAATAACAATCTTTCTCAAAAAAGACGAGAAGTAAGAAATGAAAAATTTCATTAAACAATTCGCAACACTTTTTATTTTGGTGATTATTTCAATCTCTTTTATTACTTGTTCTGAAGATGATTCCGGATTGGCGCCGTATGTCGGTTCTCCGGCAATGTCGAACATTGTAATTGAAGCTGAATCATTTAATCCAAAAATTACTTGGGTAGGAGGGTATGCTTCAATCTTAGGGGTTAACCGTGGTACTAAAGCCGCACTGGATACTTCGCTCGTTTGGCTAATCTCCACCGAAGGAAATAATCTAAAATTTCCGGTTAAGTTTGGTGAACTTCCATCAGGTGCTCAAGATTTAACCACTCAATTTGGTGGTACTGTTTTAGACAGCCTAAACGAAGATGAAGATTATCATTTCTTTGTTATGAAACAAAATGCGTGGGATCAGGTCTCTTCGGAAGTCGGAAAAGCTTTTGTCGCTGATCCGGGTCTTGAAGAAGGACAAATAATTTCCGGACAAGATTCAGTTTACATCTCATCAACAATTTTTACTTCTTTTGCTCAACGACTCGATGTATTTATCAATATAGAAGGATTAAGTACTTTCGGTCAATTAGGTGTAATCTCTGTTAAAGAAACCAGAAGTAACAGACCAATAATCGAATGGACAATAACACAATCGGGTGTTACTGATTCGTTGATTTCAGTTATTGGTATTGCGGAAGGTAATCAATACTCTCCAGGCGGAACTGTCTGGGAAGTTTATTCCGAATCATTGGATAATGGCTCAACTGTTTATGGTAAAGAGAACGTAATCTCAGCTCCTTTAAATGTTGGGGATTCTCTTGCTGGTACATTCGCATTTGTACCATTTGATCAAACCGGACTTGAAAGAAATAAAACTTACTACATATGGATAGCAAATAATCTTTGGGGAGGCGAAGGCAGACTTCGTTTTGAACAGGGATATGCATACGCAACATTTAATGTAAGATAAAAAGTTTACGAAACTTGGAGTTAATTATGAATTCTAAGAAATTCAAAATATTTATTACGCTACTTTTTCTAATTGGAACAACTATCACTGCAGGCATTCCGTCATTCTTCCCGGTTTCTAGTTCGAAGTCGATGTCATTAAACGGAATTTATGCTGCTGGCAGTGATGGAATTTCAAGCCTTTCTACTAATCCCGCAGGACTTTCACAATTAAACGGAAGAGCTATTGAATTTTCTGTTTTCGGAAGATTAGGGCAGCAAGATTATGTGAATACTAATGAAACCCTTTTTAGATCGTTCAGAGATGATGATATAGGATTTAACATTGGTGCTTTCTGGAAAATAACAGATGATGTAACGGTTGCTGTTGATTACAACAATGCAGTTCAATACAGAGTTAACTGGCCTTTCGCAAAATTCTTCCAAGGTGATTCCAACTCTGCAGTCTTAGCATTCGATCACTTTAATGATTTTTCAATTACATCTATTAATCCATCGGCTGCTGTTTCTTTCGGAAATATTTCCGTAGGCGCTTCTGTAAATATTCT
>QZJX01000087.1 GCA_003599395.1 Ignavibacteriales bacterium
AATCGATTTTTTCAGAAGCTAAGCTGCGTTCTGCTACGCTCCACGCAGCTTAGCTTCTAGTCCTTCTTTAACCATTTACACAAAACTTTTTACACTACCAGCCGGTTTGTTTATCTACGTCATACCGATCAGTTAATTACAGGAAGTTTTTTCCCTTTCTTGATTGTTCCACTTTATTCAACCTCAGTCTTTGGTCTCTCATTTCTCTGAACCTTTCAACTTGTTCTATTTCTTTGATTCTCTAGTTGGCAATTAGTATAAGATGAGTTATCTTAATTATTATTAAGGAAACTGTTTTGACATCGTAAATAAATTTGTATCTCAAGTTAACGCTCAATTATTTTCATAAATGAAATCGATAAGTAAAATAATTCCATTTATATTGTTTTTTGCATTTGCCGATTGTTTTGCTCAAAGCAACGATCTTCATTATGAACAAGTAGCCACCGCGCAGGGTTTATCCCAGTTATCTGTTAAAAGTATTGTACAGGATTATCAGGGATTTATGTGGTTCTGCACAGACGACGGATTAAACAGGTTTGACGGATATAGCTGTAAGGTCTACAGTTACAACCCCAATGACACAAACGGAATACAAAACAACCTTATTACATCAATTTGTGAAGACGGTTATAAAAACCTTTGGGTTGGTACTCAAGGCGGCGGTTTATATAAATACAACCGTGAAAAAGATAAATTTATTTTCTTCGATCTTGATTCCGCCGGTGTGAGCAAAAATACGGATTTGGTTTATACTCTTTATTCCAAAGGAAAATATTTATGGATAGGCACACGCGAAGGCGGAATAGTAAAACTTAATTTGGAAACAGAAAAAGTTGAAAACTATATTAACAGCAGCAACGGACTAAAAACAAATTTTGTTACTAATATTTGTAGCGATCACAACGGAAATATTTGGGTTGGAACAAGCAATGAAGGTTTGTTTAAATTTTCAAATGTAGAAAACAAATTCCCGGATATTTATAATTACTTTGAAAAAACACAAATATTCAGCGCAACAATTGATTCTGATGGTTCTGCATGGATTTCAACTCCAAACGAAATAAAAAAATTAAATCCTAAATTCGGTGTTGTAAAAACTTATTCCTATTTTGAAAAAGTTGATGAGAAGTTAAAACCGGGCACAGTTCATTATGTTTACGCAGATACAATAAGAAAAACTATTTGGGCGGCGGCTTCAGGTAATTTGCTAAAATATGATTCTGCAAAAGACGAGTTTTTACCTTTCGAAATTGATAATGTGAACATTTTCGCCAAATCTATTTTAAGAACCCTCTATTTCTCTAATGATCAAAATATACTCTGGGTAGGTTCAATAAGCGACGGCGCATATAAAATCGATCTTTCACAATCTAGATTTTACAACTTTCTAAATGACTCTCATATTGGTGTCACTGCACCGGGCATGGCAATACTGGAGGATAAAGAAGGATACTTTTGGACAGGCACTTTCGGCAGCGGTTTATTCCGGCTTGATTCTAATAAAAATATAATAAAAGCCTTTCATCAAATCGATCTCTCTAAAAAGATATATGTTTACTGCCTTATGGAAGATAACGAGGGAAATATATGGTACGGTACTGTATTAAACGGGTTATTTAAATATGATAAGAAAACTAAAACAACTACAGCCTACAATACTCAAAACTCCAAACTGAATTCAAGGGGCATCAGTTATTTATACCAAGATAAAGAAAAAAACATATGGGCGGGAACACATGGTGTGGGATTATTTAAGTATAATAAAGAAACTGATGACTTTGCAAATACAAACAATAATGACGAGCTCGGTTATCAAATAAGTGCAAAGGGTATAACATGTATTTATAACGACAGCCGCGGAAATTTATGGATTGCAACTGATTCGAAAGGAATAGATAAAATAGATACAAAGACAGGAAGATTTATTAACTATTCCAACAATAACGAAAACGGATTAAGTCATAATTATGTTACGACAATAAAAGAGGATTCCAAAAACAATTTATGGTTGGGAACATACGGCGGCGGATTAAACAAGTTTAATTATGAAACGGAATCCTTTACTTATTATACCACAAATGAAGGTTTGCCCAATAATACAGTTTATGCAATTGAAGAAGACAATTCCGGGGAACTTTGGATAAGCACAAACAACGGTATTTCACGATTCAATCCCGTAAAAGAAATCTTTACAAACTTTTCAACGCAGGACGGCTTGGCTTATAAAGAATTTGTACAGAATGCAGCTTATAAAACTATTGCAGGCGAGATAATTTTCGGAAGCATAAACGGGTTTATTAGTTTTGATCCAGCAAAATTTTCCGACAGAAATATTGATTATAAAATTGTTACAACCGGTTTTACAATAGGAAATAAACCTGTTCCCATTGGAAACGATTCAAAGCTAGAAAAAAATATAATTGTTGCAGATAAACTGAGCTTAAATTACCTGGATAATGTTTTTGAATTTGAATTTGCAGCATTAAACTTTGATATGCAGCGTTCCCTTAAATACGCTTATAAATTGGAAAACTTTGACGACAACTGGATTATTACAACCCCGGATAAACGATTTGCAACATACACTAATCTTGATCCCGGAGAATATAATTTTAAAGTAAAAGTTGTTGACCGTTCGGGAAACTTCAGCAATAATGAAGCCTCAATTTTCTTAACAATCTCCCCACCGTTTTGGCTTACATGGTGGTTCAATTTAGTTGTTGGAAGTTTAATAGCATTAGGTCTTTTCTCAATTTACAAGTATAGGATTAATAGGATTTTAGAGTTAGAACGTCTTCGCGTAAAAATAGCAAGTGATTTACATGATGAGGTTGGTTCAACATTAACTAAAGTTTCGATGCGTGCACAAATGCTTGAAATGCAGATTAACGGAGAGAAAGAATCAAAAAATCTTAAACGCATTGCAGAACAAGCCCGTGAAGCTGTTTCAACTATGCAGGATATTGTATGGGCTATTGATTCTCGAAATGATGGTCTGAATAATTTAATATACAAGATGAAAGACATTGCATTTTCGGTTTTGACTGAGAAAAACATAAAAGTAAATTTCTCTGTATCAGGTTTAGATTCGGATGAAAAACTAAATCTAGAAACCCGGCAAAATCTGTACTTAATCTTAAAAGAATCTGTACATAATATTATGAAACACTCCGATGCAACCGAAGTTAATATATCAATAACCAATACGGATAAGTTTCTAACCATGATTATAGCCGATAATGGAAAAAGATATGAACAAAAAGAACACCATACAGGGCAAGGTCTTCGAAACATTGAAATGCGTGCAAAAAAAATAAAAGCTATTTGTGAATTTAAGAATGAAAATGGATTCATCGTAATTGTTAAAGCACCTCCAATTTCATAAAATAGACTGCATCGCATTTTCATGCGATTGTAATTTTTAGGAGAAAAGTTGATTTTGGTCAATATGAAAAGCATTGCAATTATAGAAGATGATATTGAATTAAGAGAATTACTATATAGATATTTAAGTCATCAAAAGGAATTCAAATGCACTATTAGTGTGAATTCTATGGAAGATTTTTTCACGGAACTATCCGATGAAAACAAACCCGAAATAATTTTATCAGATATAGGATTACCCGGTAAACAAGGTGACGAATCTCTAAGGGCGATTAAAGAAAAATTACCCGAAACCGAAATCGTTATGCTTACCGTGCACGATGACCCTGAAAAAATATTTAAATGTTTGCAAGGCGGAGCCTCCGGTTATCTATTAAAAAATTCTCCGCTCGAAGAAATAAAAAAGTACTTAACAATCTTGGCAGATGGCGGATCGCCAATGTCGCCGCGCATAGCAAGGAAAGTAATTGAATACTTCCAGCCAAAGCAAAAACTAGAAAAACAACTTACTGAAAGAGAATATGATATTGTAGTTGGCCTAGTGGAAGGATTAAGCTACAAAATGATTGCCGATAAATATCATATTTCGATTGATACTGTTCGACAGCACATTAGAAGTGTTTACCGCAAATTAAATGTCAACTCCAAGGCTGAAGTAATAACTAAAAAACTCCGCGGCGAAATTTAATTCCTAAATTTAAAAAGACTAGACATCGCATTAAGATGCTATTGAAACGAATTTGTTAATAGGATATAATGTCGTGTAAATTTTCGTTAACACAAATTGAGGGTGCTATGAAAAAAACAATAATACTTTTGATCAGCCTATTTTCAATCACTTCATTATTTTCCCAAGATTGGCAGAAAGTACAGTCGTTTGAAGAATCCGGCTATTTTTATACTAATGTGCAATGGCTCAGTGATTCGAAAGTGATCGTTTCTCGCGCAGGTACCTTATATATTTCTGAGGATAAAGGATCAACGTGGACATCACACGACTTAAATAACGATTCTCGTTGGGGTAATATTTTGGATATGCATTTTTTAGATCAAAATACGGGTTTCTTATCATATAAAGCCGAGGTTTCCGGAAGTAACGCGGCAACCAATACTATGATTCTGAAAACTACAAACGGTGGTGAAACCTGGAATCAGCTCTACAATCACCCAAATTCACCCGTAGAAATAGAATTTCGTTCATTGTATTTTGTTAACGAATCATTAGGCTATGCCGGTGGTTACTATCGTAAATATGACAGTACTGAAGTCGGGTATCCGGGATATTTTGCAACAATTGACACTGACAGCGGTGTAAATGGCAGAATTCTGGATTTTTACACAGGATCTTTAAATGACGGCCGAATTGAAGCAATTGCTTTCATAAATGAAAGTACCGGTTTAGTTTTTAACGGTTCTAAAATATTGAAGACATCAAATGGTGGTGAAAATTGGATTGAGGTCATAGATACAGCCCCTAGTCCTGAAGCTCCTATTCATAGCTATGATTGTTCCTTTCACATGTATGATGGAAAAATTTTTGCATCATTCCCTAACTCAATAATGGTTTCATTAAACGATGGAGATACTTGGGAAGACCGAGCACCGAGCGATACATCAGCTTATGATGATTTGAGTATTGCTTCGGACGGTACAATGTATTTATATATGGATTATGGTGAGGCGGGTCTTTATAAATCTACTGATATGGGCTTTAATTGGACAATAGTTTTTGAAGCAGAACGGTTTTACAGCATTTTTCTTCAAGGTTATGAAGGAGAAGAGCGTATGGAAACATTTGCTTTTGCAGATGAATCTGTCGGTGTAATTGTTACAACCCATGGTATCTATAAAACAGAAACCGGCGGAGTTATTACAGACATTCAGGAAGAAACAGTAACTAAAAACTTCAGATTATCACAAAACTACCCAAACCCATTTAACCCAAGCACCACAATAAATTTCTCAATGCCAGAACAGACTAATGTTTCATTAAAAATTTATGATGTACTCGGAAAGGAAGTTGCAGAATTAGTAAATGAAGAAATGTCGTCCGGTTCATATAAAGTTGATTTTGATGCAGCAAATCTTTCTAGTGGAATTTATTTCTATACACTCAAAACCAACAATCAGATTCAAACAAGAAAAATGATTTTAATGAAGTAGAAGATTAAATGAAGTAATCTGACTTTGTAGCCTTATAAACGAGGAAAGTAAAATTAAGCAATATCACTATCACTTAAAAAAAGAGGGCACCATGCAAAAAATAAAATTTTTGATAATTCCTTTAGTATTACTTGTATTTTCAGCTTGCTCAGAGGAAAGTACTACTGAATACAGTGAAGGAGGAGAACTTGCGAAATATACAATTAGCGGAAAAGTAACTGATCAGAATGGGACGGCTCTTGCTGATGCAAATGTGAGTGCTAAAGATAATAATAGTATTGGCATTGCTCCGGCAGCTTCAGTCACCACAAGTTCGGATGGTTCATACTCTTTCCAATTAGATGAGGGTGGGAATTACGATATTCGAGTTTTTTATACCGATCACTTGAACCCGGATGATAGTAAGACCATCGATAAATTGAATAGTAATATGACAATAAACTTTGTGATAACAATTCCGTAACATATTGATTTATTAAATAGCTGGGTTTGAAGATTAAATTTTTGCTTAGTAAAATCTTTGTCCTCTTAGTTGAATGTACTGTTTAAGATTTGGAATTCATTGATCTCAGAATTTGTTGAATTGGTTTATGAAGAGATCGCATCCCAATTTCTTGTTGTCAATTTTGATGTTCCCAAAATAAACTAGAGGATCAATTAATTTTTTTTTGAAAATAATAAGTTGTTAATGAACAATTAAAGGTAAATATACTGTGTTGAAATTCACTCAAAAAATTATTCTTATCGCAGTGACTGCTTTCACGATCATTGCGCAAACCTTGCCGGAGAAATTACAAGATAAACTTGAATCTCTTCAGGTGGAAAAATCACTTTTTGGTATCTCAGCAGCCGTATTGTTAGGGGATGAATTAATTTGGAGCGGAACTGCTGGCTATTCAAATCCTCAGACGAAAGATACCGTCACAATTGATATGAATGGATCTATTGGAAGTAATACAAAAATGATGACGTCCGTAATAATTCTTCAGCTTGTGGAAGAAGGCAAACTTTCCTTGGATGATACAATCGATAAGTGGTTAACTCCCTCATCAAAAATTAATGGCAAAATCACTGTGAGACAATTACTGAATCATACAAGTGGTATTGCAAATTATACAACTGAAGCATGGGTTGATTCATTCAAAACAAATCCCGCAAAAATATGGAACATGAATGAAATGATAGATGTGCTAGTCGGAGAACCGGATTTCCAACCCGGTGAATCATGGAATTATTCTAATACCGGTTATTTGTTACTTGGAAGCATTATTGAAAAAGTTGAGAACAAATCATACAGAGAAGTTCTTCACGAGAGAATTTTTGATCCTTTGGAATTATCAACAATGTATACTCCAATTGAAGATGAACCGACCGGTCCGGTACTGACTCCTTGGTTTGATATGGATGATGACGGCGAACAGGATAATTTAGATCAATACTCAATGATGGCAATGCATACAAGCGGTGGGTCAGCAGGATATATTTACTCCACACCTGTAGATCTTGCTATGTTTCTTAATAAATTATTTTCAAAAGAAGTCATTGATCAATCCTCTTTGGATGAAATGATTACAACCGTTCCGGCACGTTCAACTTATGATTATGGTCTCGGTCTTATTAAGTATAAAATTTTCGATAAGCCTTATTACGGTCACACCGGACAATATATTGGATACTTAAGCTTTTCGGCTTACGAACCAATATCAAAATTGAGTGTTGCTTTAATAATGAATTTAACTTTTGCTGATATATATGGTGTTGGTCAAGAAATAACTGAACTGGCATTTAATGAAATAATAACCTCGATTGAAGTAGAAAATTTGGTAAATGAATTTTCACTTTCACAAAATTATCCAAACCCATTTAACCCAACCACAACAATAAATTTTTCTATCCATGGACAAACATATGTTTCATTAAAAGTTTATGACGTTCTTGGAAAGGAAGTTGCAGAATTAGTAAATGAGGAAAGGTCATCAGGTTCATATAAACTTGACTTTGATGCCTCAAATCTTTCGAGCGGAATTTACTTCTATACACTTAAGACAAACCATTCGATTATATCGCGCAAAATGGTTGTGATTAAATAAATCAATAAATACTAATCTGAGGGTCTAACATGAGAGAATTCGTAACATATATAAAAACAATCTCTTTAGTTTTCATTTTTACATTAAGTATATTTTCACAAGAGGCATTAAATCCTACCAAGGTTTTTCAACAAGCCGGCATTACAACAGAACAACTATCAAAAGTTGATCACATAATTCAAAATTTTACATATCGTGCATTAACAAATAATGTACACTCATTAAAATCAATTAAACCGGGGGATGGAACGCCCGTTGTTAAAGAAGTAAACAGCCAATTTTATGTTGCTGGTTTTGTTAAATCAAGCTCACCGCAACAAACAAAAAATCACATTGAATATAACGGTGGAAAAGTCACAAATATTATTGATAATATTCTAGTTGTTGAGCTGCCGGTAGAAAAATTATCAAACACACTTTTTGATGAAAAGATAATTCGAGCAGAAGCTGCAGTTTATCAAAGTTCGCTTCTTGATACTAGTTTGTATTTCATAAATACCCACAAAGTTCATGCTGGCGAAGATTTGCCGAAAGCATACAAAGGCAACGGCGTTATTGTCGGTGTACTTGATAGCGGTATTGATTGGACGCATCCTGCGTTTATAAACGAGAACGGAAACCGTATTCAATATCTATGGGACATGGCAGATGATTCGAATCCACCTGCTGAATTTGATTACGGTACGGAATACACAAAAGAAAATTTGGATCAACAAAATTCAAACCAGATTGATGATAATGGTCACGGTACTCATGTGGCGAGCACAGCTGCGGGGAATTACGGAGGAGAGGATTATCCCTTGGTGGGAGTAGCTCCAGAAGCTGATATTGTTTTTGTAAAGGGGTTCAGAGCAAACGCTCAATCCTTTGCAACGAATGATATTATAAACGGTTGCGACTATATTATGAAAAGAGCTGCCCTATTGGGTAAACCAGTTGTTGTAAATTTAAGTCTTGGCTCAGTGCTTGGTAACACAGGATATTCATTGTATGAAGAAGCATTAACAAACCTAGTTGAACCTGGTAAACTAATCGTAGCTTCAGCTGGAAATAGCGGCTCATCAAATATTCATCTACAGTATCAAATGTCCGGATCTGATTTCGAAAGTCGTTCTAATACTGAGTGGAGAGTATCGGACAGCACAAGAGGAGTAGCACTGATTTACGGTTATCCTCAAAGTGAAGATTTTAATTTTGGTATTCAAGTATTGGATAAGCAAGGAAACTCAAAATTTCTAAGTTCAACTTTAGCCTATGACGAGAGTGTTACGCAAGCAATCGTAATTGAAGGAGACACATTAGCTTCATTGTCTTTGTCCGCTAAAACAAATGGAGTGGATCCCTATTTCTTCTCGGTAATTATGCTTTTTAATTCTGAATCGGGCGTGAAACAATATGATTTTAATTTGTTCACATTCGGTACTGCAATTTTCAATGCGTGGTTATTTAATGGAAGTTTTAATACAAATACCGAACCCGAGCGGAATCACATTGGAGGTGATAATTTAATGACAGTCGGATCACCTTCAACTGCATTTAATGTTTTTTCGATTGGTGCCTTCACAACAAAAACGTCATGGGTAAATCTTGATGGTACACCATATTCTGTAAACGGAACTCTTACAGATAGAGCATATTTCTCGAGTATTGGTCCGACCAGAGATGGCAGAATTAAACCTGATTTTTCGGCTCCCGGTCATTGGATTGCGGCAGGTTATTCAAAAGATGCTAACTTAAATCCGGTTACTATATTGGATAAAAAGACAGTTCTAATGCAAGGTACAAGTATGTCCGCACCACATTTTACGGGAGTTGTCGCATTGCTTTTGGAACAAAATCCAAATCTTACTTATGATGAGGTATTCGAAGTATTAAAAAATACAGCAATAACAGATGATATAACTGGAGTAGTTCCAAACAATGAATTCGGTTACGGAAGAATTGATGTGCATGCGGCATTGAAAAATCTTATTACTAGTTTGGAACAAATAGATGATATACCCGTTGACTATAGTCTAAAACAAAACTACCCGAATCCATTTAATCCTTCTACTACGATTGAGTACAGTTTGCCCGGAAATGAATTAGTAAAAATTAAAGTTTATGATGTGTTAGGGAAGGAAATCACAACACTGGTAAATGAGGTCAAATCAGCCGGAAAATATAGTGTTACATTTAATTCAAGTCATTTATCATCCGGAGTATATTTTTACCAAATTACTGCTGGTAGATTTAAAGACGTTCGTAAGATGATTTTACTTAGATAAAAATATATCTTTAAGAATTTTCTCCAAGCAGTGGATGAATAATCAAATAAAAGATGGAAATGATTTTATATAATTGTGATTGCCATAAAGGTAAATAAAATTGATTGTGTTTGAAATGATAATAGTATATTTTGTCCTATTATCAACCTGGTTTGTCCGTTACTACCGTTAAGAAGGTTGAAGCAATCAATTAGTTTAATAATTATTGAGGGAGAATCTGTTATGGATTCGAAAAAATGGATCACTACTATCATAATGATATTTTTTGTGATCACGTTTAGCATAAATGCACAAAGCATTTCAGAAACAAAAAAGGTTTATGAAAATGCTGGAATCACAAGTGCGAATTTATCTAAGGTAGATTTTACCATTCAAAACTTGGTGTACAATCAACTGGCATATAATATAGATAACATTAAAGAGTCAAAACTGTTCGCTGGAAATCCGGTTATTAAAAAGATAGATGAAATGCTATTTGTTTCCGTATTTATTAAATCAATTTCTCCCTATAAAACACAATCTCTAATCGAATCAGAAGGTGGAAATGTTAGCAATATTATTAAGGATATCTTAATTGCTGAAATTCCTGTTAATAAATTAACTAACATTGTCTTCACTGAAGATATTGTTGAAGTAGAAACAGCCAAATATTCAGAATCATTTCTGGATGAAAGCCTTAAATACATTAACGTTGATAAAATTCACGCTGGAGAAAATTTACCCAAAGCTTATAAAGGAAAAGATGTAGTTGTTGGTGTATTAGATAGTGGAATTGATTGGAAACATCCATCATTTAGTAATGCAAACGGAAACCGGATTTTATATTTATGGGATATGTCCGATAATACAAATCCGCCGGCAGAATTTGACTATGGTACGGAATACACAAAAGAAGATTTAGATCAACAGAATTCAAATCAAATTGATGACGATGGTCACGGTACTCATGTTGCAAGTACAGCCGCCGGTAATGCCGGGGGAAATGATTACACGCTTGATGGAGTTGCTCCCGAAGCCGATATTGTTTTCGTAAAAGGTTATAGGCTCGGACCTGGTTTTGCTGATACAGATATTGTAAATGGTTGTGATTATATTTTCAAAAGAGCTGATCAATTAGGAAAGCCTGCCGTAATTAATTTGAGCTTAGGCGGGCTTTATGGTAACACCGGTACAACTTTATATGAACAAGCGTTGACAAATTTAGTTGGACCCGGAAAGTTAATTGTTGCGGCGGCGGGAAATGAAGGAAGTAATTATTATCATCTTCAATATGAAATGAGCGGTAGCTCTATTGAAGAAGCTTCCGAAACTTATTGGGAGGTCGAAAATGTTGATGATGAACAAACATTTTTAGTCGGTTACCCGCAAAGTGATAATTACACTTTCGGTATAAAAATTTATTCTGCAGATTTATCAACAGTTCTTTACACTTCACCGGCTGTAAGTTATAATCAGATTCAACAGAATGTTGATGTAGTAGTTGATGATAATAGCATCGGCACTTTGAATATGAGCGGACACCCTAATTTTGTAGACCAATCTCTAACAGGTGAGCCATTTTTATTTGGAATGCAATTTATTTATGAACCTGATGCTGATTTTAGTAATTATGTTTTTTCGTTATACACATATGGTTCATCAACACTAAACGCTTGGATAGTTAACGGAGAATTTACTGCTGATTCTGATCCGGGCAATAAAATTTTCCCAGGTGACAATGTTATGACTATCGGTTCTCCTTCGACAGCATACAATGTTTTTAGTGTCGGAGCATTTACTACAAAACTTTCTTGGACAAATATCTGGGGAACTCCAATCCAGTTTGATGGCACTATTACTGATCGAGCATATTTTTCAAGCATTGGTCCGACTAGAGATGGCAGAATTAAACCTGATTTTTCCGCTCCTGGGCATTGGATTGCCGCAGGTTATTCGCAAGATTCATTTTATCCTCAAGATCTTGTACTAAATCTGCTAACCGTACATCTTCAAGGAACCAGTATGGCAGCACCACATTTCACAGGTGTAGTTGCATTGTTGTTGGAACAAAATCCAAACCTTACTTACGAAGAAGTATTTACAACTCTTCAAAATTCAGCGGTTGTAGATGGAATAACCGGAGCCGTACCTAACAATGAATTTGGATATGGAAGAATTGATGCTTATGCCGCATTACAATCTATTATTACTTCGGTAGATGATAATTCAGTACCGGTTGAATTTAGCTTATCGCAAAACTACCCAAACCCATTTAATCCATCTACTACTATTGAGTACAGTGTTCCTTCCAATGAATTAGTAAAAATAAAAGTCTATGATATTCTTGGAAACGAGATCGAAACTTTAGTGAATGAATTAAAATCTCCGGGAACTTACAGAGCGGAATTAGACGGTAAGAGTTTATCATCGGGTGTGTATTTTTACCGTATTACTGCCGGAAGTTTTCAAGAAGTTCGTAAAATGATGTTTATAAAATAACGATAAGGAATAATAATGAAATCCAAATTAATAATTACCTTATTAATCGTACTTTTTTTTATAGGATGTGGCGCAATGAATGAAGAATATCAAGACAAACTAGATCCAAATTTGTTAATGGAATTAAGCGATGAAAATTCTCAGAATGATGATGGATTAATTCAATTTTTGGGGAAATGTAGAACCGAAATTACGGCTGAGATGAGAACCGAACTTGAAGAAACCGGAGTTTCAGTAGAATCAGTAATAAAAGATATTTTCACTGCAACCGGAACAAGAAAACAGATTATTGAATTAGCTAAACTCGAATCGGTAATTCGTCTGGAAAAATCTCAGATGAATTACCCTATGAATAAAGTGAATTGAGAGTATTTTAAAGACAATTTAGTATGGGGGGGGAGATTGTAGATGATTAAGAGTGTAATAAGTTTTTCGATAATCATATTATTTTTAGCTAATTTATCGATACATGCTAATGAAAATAAAATTGCGCCTAATTCGGTTGATATTGAGTTATTTGCCGGTTCAGGTATTGCCGGAACGAGTGTAAATTATAGTAGGATATTTTATTCAAATTATAATTTATCCCTCTTCGGAAGAATTGGTTTCGGGATATTATTAGAAGCATCTTCCAGTTCGAGAAGCATTAATGCGTTAACTCCGATTTCTGTCGGGTTGTTATATGGTTCGGATCACAATCTTGAGTTGAGTATCGGAAGAACTTTTATTTCCGATGCATCGTTTAACCAAGCAGAATTTGGTTATAGATATCATCCCCACGACGGAGGATTTCTTTTTCGAGCCGGTGGAACAATGATTTTTCTCGATTCGGATGAATCAATTTTTGGTGGATATATTGGATTTGGTCTCGCCTTCTGATTTATAAATACTCTCCGAGATTTGATTATTCTCGGAGAGTATTTAATTACTTCAATCATCTTTTCAAATTATCAGCAAATATTTTTTCGAACTTTGCTAACTTCGGTGTAATTACAAAACTGCAATATGGCTGAGCCGAATTATTATTATAATAATCGTGATGATATTTTTCAGCCGGATAAAATTTTTGGAATTGGCTAATCTCGGTCACAATCGGTTTATCAAAAATGTCCGAATTATCTAATTTATCTTTATACTTTTCCGCAAGTTCTTTTTGTTCTTCATCATGATAAAAAATTACCGAACGATATTGAGTACCTATATCAGCCCCCTGTCGATTTAAAGTAGTGGGATCGTGTGTTTTCCAAAATACTTCAAGTAATTCCTCAAAACTTATTATCTCAGAATCGTACTGAATGTGAACTACTTCAGCGTGACCGGTCGCGCCGGAACAAACTTGATCATAAGTTGGATTCTCTCGTTTACCACCTGAATAACCCGGGGTCACACTTAGAACACCCTTTAATTTTTGGAAGATTGCTTCGGTACACCAAAAACAACCGGATCCGAATGTAGCTGTTTTATATTCTTTCATAATTATTCGCTGATTTTTATAAATTAAGTCCGACAATTTACAAAAAAGAGTTATTAACTTGTTATCCTATTTCATGGTACCAACACTGAATAAAATACTGGCATTTGTAATTACTATACTTCTATTAACTTCTTGTTCAGATCGAAAAGATTTTAATCAAAAGTTACAAAGTGATGCAATATGGTATAAACAAGCTAATGTTGATCATGGTTCAAGAATTATTATGCAATCGATTAATGAAGGAGTTGCAATTTCACGCGGAGCGGGATATGATATCAAAGGAAATTTGTACCAATTAAAACATGGCAAATGGGAGTCCGTCTTTAAATTTGATTATTCCGATAATCCACAGATTGCGTACAACGAAGAAAAGATTTGGTTTATACATCACGAAACACACCATAACTTTTGGCATCCCCGGTTTTTTGAATACGACGGCTCAAAATTTAATGAAATAATTCTTCCGAAAGTTATGTGGGATGCAACCGATTACTCGATGTGGAATGGAATCGAAATTCTTGAAGACGGAACAGCATGGATGATCGGTCAGCTCGGAAATATTTTATTTTACGACGGAAAAGTTTGGAGTGAATTCGAAAGTCCGTTAAAAAATGTTGAGAGAACATCGATTTACTTCGGTGACTTAAACGATATAGAAATGGTTTCAAAAGATTTAGGCTGGGCGGTCGGACGCGAAGGTGTAATTATTAAATTTGAAAATGGAAAATGGAATAGAATTGATTCCCCGGTTGAAACTGATCTTCGTAAAATTTCAATGATTGACGCTAGCAACGGTTGGATAGTCGGTGATAGAGGAACAATTCTAAAATTTGAAAATGGTAAATGGCAGTATTTTGAAAATAATCACCGAGTTTCATTCACCTCAGTAATTTCAGATGGATTAAAAAAAGCATGGATTACAGGAACGCGTTCAACTTTATTAGAATGGGATGGGCTAGAGTGGAAAGAAATTGAAAGTATAAAATCATTCGAAGACATTTTTGAAGATGTAGATTTTATTAAAGACGCAAACGATGATTATAAAATTTGGGTTATCGGACAAGCGGGAATTTATACAACTTCACAGAATCTCGGCTTTTCGTTTACGGATATTACAACTGCGTCATCAATAAGAAAAGAGGGAAGAGCCGCTACTTTCTTTGATGGTAATAGTGATGGCTTTAATGATCTTGCAATAATTTCCGATGGTGGACCAAATCTCGTTTATAAAAACCTCGGAAATAATGTTTTCTCGGAAATCTCACGTGAACAAATTGGCATTACCAATGCAAGCTTAAACCAATCATTAGTTCTTGGTGATTTGGATAAAGATAATAAGTTTGATCTTCTGGAAATTTTAGATGACTTAAACTACAACCTGGCATTTGGTAAAGGAGAATTTAATTTTGCCGAAGATGCTGAAAGAAGCAAACTTGAACTTGAAATAATTGATGCCACGTTAGCCCTGACTTCAGCTAAATTTATTGACTTCAACAATGATGGTAATTTGGATATTTATATATCTAATTTTAGTCGCGAAGATATGTTATTTGAAAATGACGGTTATGGAAATTTCACAAACATTTACAATCAAACCGGCATCGACAAAAAATTAAATAGACAAGCTTACGGTGTTGTCATAAATGATTTTAACAACGATATGCTTGCAGATATTCTTATTGTTTATAGATTTGCCGAGAATAATAAGTTTCTCGAATTATATCTGAATAAAGGTAATTTTACATTCGAAGAGAAAGAATCGGAAGTATTTAGGTCAAATCAAAATTTAATTTCAATGTCTGCAATTTCAGCAGACTTTAATAATGATGGCACACAAGATATATTTTTGTTTAACGGCGGTAAAACTCCTATGCTGTTGTTAAATGACGGTGATGCTAATTTTACTAATTATTCAACCGAAGCCGGATTTATTGAAGCAATTCAACACCCTGAACCAACCGGAGGAATACTTAACGCTGCTGATGTAAATAATGATGGTTATATAGATATATATATTAGTTCAAAACTATATCTTAACTCTCCCGGTTTAAAATTTACAGAAGTAAGCGAACAAATCGGTTTATCATTTACCGGTAATCCTTCGTTCGGTGATATAGACAAGGACGGTGATCTAGATTTATTTATAGGAATCAGTAAAAACTCAGCCCCAGCCGGTGAAACTGCAAAGTTATATCGAAATAATTTATCCGAAGGAAATTCAATCAAAATAAAGTTCAATGCCGACAAAAGTAACAGGACGGCGATCGGTACAAAAGTTTCTCTTGTTGGAAAAAATAAGAATAGCGAAGAAGCATATCGTAATACTAAATATTTTGGTTTCGGAGAATCTCCTTTATCGCAGCAAAATATAAGCGAACTTCATTTTGGTTTAATAGATACATTGAATTATTTAATTGAGGTGGAATATCCGTCCGGGATAAAAATAGAAATAAATAATATTGAGCCGAATAAAACTTATACTGTAACCGAATCATCATTGGTTAATCACTATATAACGAGGATAAGAGATTCAATTCAGAGAAGTATCAACTTAGCAGATTGGAAATTAACGTCTATAAAATTATTTCTGTTGATCTTTACCTCGATGGTTATATATCAACAAATTAGAAAATGGAAATCAAACAGAATTATAAGTAGCTGGTACTTTATCATAACGATATTTGTTTTCTTTTTACTGTTGATCCACTTTACACTTAAAACTAATTTTTATTTTGAATGGATTCTGCCGATTGTTTTACCGTCACTTTTTATGTTTGCATTTGCTTATTATTCCAACCGTTATATTGAAGAACGTGAAAGTAAATATATCTCACATTTCAAGTTGATGGAAATACTTGGCGTCGGGGGAATGGGCAAAGTTTTCAAAGCACTCGATTCGAAAAACAATAAGCTCGTCGCGATTAAAATTATTAATCCAACTTTGTTGAAAGATGAGGAGAACAAGCGAAGATTAAACAGTGAAGGACGACTGCTCTCATCAATTGATCATAAGAACATTGTAAAAGTATTTGAATTCGGTGAAACCGAAGAACACAGTTATATTGCAATGGAATATTTATCCGGCGGGACGCTTGAAGAATTTGTTGCAAATAACTTTCCGTTAGATAAAGGAACTTTCAAAAAAATTGCGATTGAGATTTGCGAAGGCTTAATTATCATTCATGAAAACAATGTACTGCATCGTGATTTGAAGTCTCAAAACATAATGTTTGATGAAAACAATAGTATTAGAATAATGGATTTTGGTTTATCGAAATCTCCTCTTGTTTCAACAATGACATCGCTCGGCACTGTTGTGGGAACACTCGGTTATGTTGCCCCTGAACAGATAACTAATATTCAAATTGATCAGAGAACTGATATTTTTTCCTTTGGCGTTATTCTCTATCAAATGCTAACAAAAAAACTTCCATTCACAGGCGAAAATGAAATGGCGTTGATCCATTCAATCTTTAACACGATACCACCTTATCCATCTGAGTTAAATAATTCAGTTGAAAAGACAATCGATAATATTGTGATGAAATGTATTGAGAAAGACATAGATAAAAGATATAATTCCGCTTCACAAATTAAGGAAGATCTACTCAAAATTTAATTATGGAAATTTCCGAACAAAGACATAATGTAAATAAACTCTTATCCGAATTTGTTAGTCAATCTTCAACTCGTTTTTTAAATCTATCCTCAGATATAAAAAAGGCTGCGAATGATCCCGAGTTGTTAAAACAGATCGATAAAACTTTCAAGTCAATATTAGAATTCAATCGTGTTCTTACAAAGGAACTTGACGGCTTATTTTATCAATACGATAAACTTGAAAACAAGTTAGAGAAATTATCTTCGGAAAAGAAAAAGTTAGAAAGATTATATGCATCCGGAATTTTATTCCAATCTGAAACGGAGATGAAACGTTTAATGGAAAAAGCAATCGATACGGTTGTAACAGAATTAAATGCCGATGAAGGATTTATAGTTTTGGTAGATGAAAAATTAAGCATCGATACAATAGTTGCAAAAAACATGGAACCCGAAAACGAACCGGAAGCAAAGGAACTCAGTACAACAATTATTAATGACACAATTAAAAATTTAAGACCATCTCAATTGAGTGAACTTCAAGTAAATTCAAGTTTTGGCAGCAAACATAGTATTGTTTCGCTCGGACTTAAAGCCGCATTATGTGTTCCTTTAGTTTCTAATTCTAAAGTTATGGGTGCAGTTTATCTGGACAGAAGAAACGCGGAAATGCCATTCAAAGAATCTGATCTTACATTTCTTTTATCTTTTGCGAATCAAATTGTAAAGGGAATTGAAGTATCTAAAGAGATTGATACACTCGAAGAGAAATTAGCAAACGTTCCATCTACCAGTTTCAAGGAACTGCGCGAAGAATTTAAATCTAATAATATTATTGGTTCCAGCAGAAAATTATATGACGTCCTGAATCTTGCATCAAAAGTAAGCGATACTGATGTTTCCATTTTGTTGCTCGGCGAAAACGGCACAGGTAAAGATTTGTTAGCACAAGCAATTCATAACAACAGTAAACGTAGAGATAAACCATTTGTTGCAGTTAATTGCGGCGCAATTCCATCCGATCTTTTAGAGTCTGAATTGTTCGGTTTTGAAAGCGGTGCATTTACCGGTGCTAATAAGAGTAAACCGGGAAGATTAGAATCTGCTGACGGTGGTACTGTTTTTCTTGATGAAATCGGAGAAATGAGTGTCAATCTTCAAGCAAAACTTTTGAGAGTTATTCAAACAAGAGAGATTGAAAGATTAGGCTCGGTTAATTCGAAAAAAATTGATGTTCGCTTTATTGCAGCAACAAATCAAGATATCTCTAAAATGATTGAAGAAAAAAGATTTCGCGAAGATCTTTACTACAGGTTAAAAGTAATTGAGATTTATATCCCACCTCTGCGTGAAAGAAAGGAAGATGTTGAAGACCTAGTTCAATATTTTTTGAATAAGTATGCTAAAGAGAACAAAGCACATTCAATAGCAGACGAAGCAATTGAGATTCTTGAATCATACAACTGGCCGGGAAATATACGTGAACTGGAAAATGTCATTCAACGAGCGGTTATTTTGTGTCCCGATAAGGAAATTTCATCTAAAAATTTACCGGCAGAAATAGTTGATGATAGTGAAATTGATTCAAAAAGAACTGAAGACCGAACATTATCCGAAGCCGAAAGTGAGTTTCGCAAGAGATTTATAATGAGAGTTCTTCGTAAGACCGAATCTAAATCGGAAGCTGCAAAAATATTGGGAATCAACAGAAGCCATCTTCATAAACTATTAACTCAACTTGATATAAATCTTTAGTTGTTGCAGTTATGCAACAGTTTAATCAATCACTTGTCGCCCCTTTACCACTAAGTTAAGCTATTAATTATGTTTTCATTCCGCTTTATGATGGCACTTTAATTGTACCATATGTCTTAAAATAATTGCCGATGAATGATCATATTCTAATTATTGATTCCGATAAAGTAATTTTAAGAAAATTAAGGGAGCTGTTAACAAGAGAGGGCTTTAGCATAATGACTGTCACAGACAAACAAGAAGCATTAAATTTATGCAAACAGCTCCCGATACGTTTGAT
The DNA here is from genome assembly GCA_003599395.1 of Ignavibacteriales bacterium. Lineage (GTDB taxonomy): Bacteria > Bacteroidota > Ignavibacteria > Ignavibacteriales > Melioribacteraceae > SURF-28. The sequence continues at coordinate 19,495 of QZJX01000087.1, forward strand.
TATTGGTTCACCCAATGAACTTGGAATAATCGATGAAGAAAATAAAGTCTGATAGTTAACCCTTTCGGTTTCTATATCTCCTCTTAGGCGGAGATGACATGGCTCCGCCTTTTATTATTCATATCTCTTTGCTTATCTTTACCTAAATCTAATCAGGGCAATATGAAAAAAGTAATTCTGCAAAAGGGAAGAGAGAAATCTTTATTTAGAAAACATCCTTGGATTTTCTCCGGAGCAATTGCTTCAACAGATGATAATATAGAATTGGGCGAAACCGTTCACATTTTTTCTTCAAATAATAATTTTATTTGTGTTGGCGCTTACTCACCTCATTCTCAAATTCGTGTAAGAGTTTGGGATTTTAATCAATTAGAGATTGATAAAAATTTCTTCGAAGAAAGAATTGCATCCGCATTAAACTTCCGCAAATTTACAATTGACAGCAAAAAGTATAATGCATATCGATTAATTAACTCGGAATCCGATGGTTTACCGGGAGTAATAGTTGATAAATATAATGATATTCTTGTTTGCCAATTTATCTCAGCCGGTGCAGAAAAATGGAAACAAACAATTGTAGAAATCCTGGTTGAAAAATTAGAACCAACGGCTGTCTATGAAAGATCGGATGCCGATGTTCGTCAAAAGGAAGGATTGAAATCAAACAAAGGAATGCTTTACGGAAAGATTGACTCCGGTGAAGTAATAATTCAGGAAGATAATCTCTCATTTATTGTAAATATTTTTACCGGACATAAAACCGGTTTCTATCTTGATCAAAGAGAAAATCGAGAAATTATTTCTGAATACTCAAAGGGAAAAACTGTTCTAAATTGTTTTTCCTACACAGGCGGATTTGGGATTGCAGCAGCTGCCAACCAGGCTGAACATGTAATTAATATCGATTCTTCGGATGAAGTTCTTCTGATTGCCGAAAGAAATTATCAGTTGAACAAAATTCCTACTAGCAAATTCACGAACTTAAAAGCAGATGTTTTTAGTGAATTAAGAAAGTTAAAATCTGAAGACCGAAAATTTGATTTAATAATTCTCGATCCGCCAAAATTTGTCGAAGGAAAAAATAGTCTTAATAAAGCCAGCAGAGGTTATAAAGATATCAACATGCTTGCAATGCAATTGCTAAATGAAGACGGATTACTTTTTACGTTTTCCTGTTCCGGACTTATGACTCCCGAACTATTTAATAAAATTATTGCAGATGCAGCAATTGATGCCGGAATTAATTTTTCAATTATAAATAGACTTTGGCAATCGGTTGATCATAGAGTAACTACAAATTTCCCGGAATCGCTTTACTTGAAAGGATTACTAATAAAACGTAATTAATATTGAAAAACTTCCTTAAAATAATTGCTCCCGGATTATTAATCGCAGCTACAGGAGTTGGTGCCGGTGATCTTGCCGGTGGTGCTTTTGCCGGAAGTAAACTCGGAATGTTGGTTGTCTGGGCTGTTATTCTCGGTGCTTTCTTTAAGTATGTTTTAACTGAAGGACTTGCAAGGTATCAATTAGCAACAGAAAAAACTTTTCTTGAAGGTTTATTTCTGAATTTCGGCAGACCTGCTGAAATCATTTTTTTCATCTATCTAATAATTTGGTCTTATGCTGTTGGCTCGGCGATGATAAGTGCCTGCGGAGTTGCCGGACATGCAGTTTTCCCGATCTTTGATTCTCCCGATGACGGAAAAATATTTTGGGGAATAATTCACAGCTTAATCGGATTTCTTTTAGTTTGGATTGGCACATATACTTCATTTGAAAAAATTATGAATGTTATGGTTGGACTTATGTTCATAACTGTAATTCTAACAGCAATTTTTATTAAACCTGATCTTGGTGAATTTGCAAGAGGGCTTGTTCCGAATGTTCCGTCTTATATTAATCCGGATGGCAATGAACAAGGTGTGGTTTGGACGTTGGCATTAATGGGCGGAGTTGGCGGAACACTTACAATCTTAAGTTACGGTTATTGGATAAAGGAAAAAGGGAGAAAAGGAAAAGATTTTTTGAAGATTTGTAGAATTGATTTAGCTGCAGCATATATTGTAACTGCACTATTCGGGATTGCGATGGTTGTCATTGCTTCTCAAATAGAACTCGATAACCAAAGTAGTGCTCGATTAATTATTGTACTTACTGAAAAATTGGATTCAATTCTTGGAAAAACTATTTCATCAATATTTCTAATTGGAGCGTGGGCAGCTGTATTTTCAAGTCTGCTGGGAGTTTGGCAGTCAGTGCCTTACATGTTCACTGATTTTTGGAATATGGTTTCAAAGAATGATCAAGTAGAAGTTAATACAAAATCTAAACCTTACCAATACTACTTAATTGCTCTGGCATTTTTACCGATGATTAGTTTGTCGTTTAACTTTGTTATTATTCAAAAAATTTATGCGTTCCTTGGTTCTTTTGTAATTCCATTGATAGCACTTGGACTTGTTTTGCTTAACTCTAAAAATTTCATTAGTGCTCCACAATTGAAAAATAAATTCTCTACACAAATAGTTCTGTTGTTAATTATTGTTGTTTTTATTGGAATAGCACTTCAATAAAAACTATTTCTAACTGAAACTTTTTTTTAATATCATTGCTTTAGAAAAGCAAAACAAATTCAAGTAATCTCATACCATGAAAAAATTACTATTAATTCTTCTTCTTGGAATTACAATTTCTGCACAGATTGAAAATGTTCCCATTGATCACGGAGTTTATACATTTCTAAAAGAAATGGAAATAAAAAAAATAATCTACGGAATCGATGAAGATGTCCCGAATTTAAGGTTCGGTGAAGTAAGAGAATTTTTGGAAAAAATTGAAGCTCGTAAAAATGAATTAAGCACAACCGAAATGAAATTGTTTGAAAAATATAGAATTGAGTTTTATCCTGATGAAATAAATGATAACAATACATGGAATTTATTCGGGTCATCACCGAATATTTTTACATCACCATTTTCTCTTTTCGATGATAAACAAAAATATCTCTACACTTATAAAGATGGTGATAATAATCTCTTTGTTGAAATGATGGGCACTTTTAATTATGGACACAGAATAAAACCTTCAGTGAATAATTCTGAGTTGTATGATATTGGTTTTAGATTTCGAGGTACATTGTTTTCAAAACTTGGTTATAATTTAACAATTGTAAAAGGCGGAGTAAGCGGAAATAAAGATTTCTCGGCAATTCTTGATCCTCGATTGAATTATAATTTTAAGTTTATCGAAGATATTGAAAATATTATCAACTACGATTTCGTCGAAGGATATCTACAATATAATGTTCAGCCGAAAGATAATATGGATATAACAGTTCAACTCGGCAGAGAAAAATTTACTTTCGGATATGGATATAATAGTAAGCTTGCAATTTCGGGAGATCATCCCATGATGGATTTTTTCAAGTTTAACATCAAATATGGATTTGTGAATTTTACATCTATCCATGCATCTACAGTTGGCGATTTTGATTTCGATAGAACAAAACTTTATACAAAATATATAGCAATGAACAGATTGAAACTAAGCTTCCCGGATTTTATGGATTTCGGAATTGGTGAAATGATTGTTTATTCCGATAGGGGAATTGACCTAGCTTATTTTAATCCGTTGTTATTTTATAAGTTCGCTGAGATGTCTCTTCAAGATCGTGATAATGGTTTATTATTTCTTGATGCAAAGACTAATTTTATTAAGAATTTAGAATTCCACGGCACTTTCTTCCTTGATGAAAATTTACTCGGACATTTGCAGCATCTTTCTAGATTCTCAAATAAAACCGGGTATCAGCTTGGCGCAATGTGGTATCAACCACTTGGACTATGCGATCTTTCACTGTTCGCCGAGTACACAAAAATTCGACCATATACATATTCTCACACTAACAATAAAAATACATTTACTGCATTTGATCAAATTCTTGGACATAGAATTGGTCCTAATGCAGATGAAATTTTTATTAAAGTTGCTTATAATTTTAATGAGTGGATCAGACCTTCTATATCCTACAGTTATGGAAGATCGGGCAATAATATAGTTGGCGAGAATGGTATTCTTATTAAAAATGTGGGTGGTGATGCCTTTCAACCTTACAGAGATGGAGTAGATCCCTTTGATGCTCCTTTCCTCGATGGTAACCGGGTTAATACAACAGAAATAATTGCTAATTTAAAAATCGAACCGTTCCGGGATATTATTTTTGATATTTCTTATAACTATATTTATCAGGATCATGTGACCGAGAAATTTTCTGAGAACTTAAGTTATGCACAACTTATTATGAAACTTCAATTCTAATGAAAAAAATAGTTGCAATAATATCGTTGTTGTTTCTTCTAGTTAGCTGTGATAAGGGAATTGAACCAAATCCTGAACCGGTTGATCCGGAGAATACAGGCATTGCAGGCACGGTTAATTTTTTAGGTGATTGGCCTTCCGGAGTAGCAAGAACTCACATTGTATTATTCAAAAATGAAATTCTTTCCGAAGCTGATTTCTTCCCACCGAATTTAAGTTATGTTAGCAATGAAATTGATAGCGGCACCGTAATTTTAGATTATGATTCCAGAACAAACAATTTATTAGACGTAAACATTGCACCCGGAACGTATAAGTACATTGTGGTGGCACAGTCAACAAAGGAAGCTTTATCATTAGATAGAAAAGATTGGTTTGTTGTCGGTGTTTATTACGCTCTAAATGACAATTCTAAACCGGGAAGTATTATTGTTAATGAAGGAAGAATGACGGAGAATGTAAATATCATTTGTGATTTTAATAATCCACCTCCGCAGCCGCCGGGTGGATAGATTATATATGAAAAATATTTTTTACATATTAATCTTATTTTCAACAACATTTTCGCAAACCGGCAAATTGTCTGGTTATATAGTAGATCAATCCGGTAATCCTCTTGTCGGAGCGAATGTTATGATTTCGGAACTATCAATCGGTTCCGCAACCGACATTGATGGTGCCTTCGAGATAGATAATATTAATTACGGTAAATATGTGTTGGAAGTCAGTTTCGTAGGATATCAAAAGCAAAATGTAAATCTTAATTTCAATGAAAGTTACCAACCAATTCGAATTTCTTTGATAGAAGAAGCAATTCAAACCGGACAAATAATTGTTTCCGCCGGAAAATATGAACAAAGAGTAGAGGATTTGACCGTTAGTACTACTGTTGTTCCGCCGGATGTTATTGACGATAGAAATTTTACAAATTTGGGTGATGTGTTACGATATGTATCGGGTTTCAGTATGGCTGATGAACAACCGAGTATTCGCGGTTCGGCAGGATATAGTTTGGGTGCAGGTTCGCGTGTTCTTGTAGCAATAGACGGTGTACCGATGTACACGGGCGATACCGGTGAAATTGTTTGGGAATTTATTCCTTTAACCGATGTTGAACAAATTGAGGTAATTAAAGGTCCGGCAAGTTCGCTTTACGGTTCAACTGCAATCGGTGGTGTTGTAAATATTATAACTAAAAAAGCTCCTAAGAAATCTATCGTTCATTTTAGTTCTCATGGTGGATTTTATGACAATCCATCTGTTGATCTTTGGAAGTGGTCTAAAACTACTCGAACTTTTTACGGTTATTCATTAACTCACTCGAACTCTTTAGGAAATTTTGGATACTCAATTTCATACAGAAGAACAAACAATGATGGTCACCGTGAAAATGATCACAACAAGCGGCATTTAATTTACACAAAACTAAGTTATGATTTCAATGATAATACGTCGGTTACATTTATTGGCAATTATTTGGCGATGAATCGCGGACAGTTTAATTTTTGGAAAGATTCGCGTAATGTGCTTCGTCCACCGGATGCCGATAGAGATCAAATTGTAGTCTCGGATAGATATTTTGGAACTCTTTTATTCAAGCATAAATTCAGTGATAAGTTTTCTATTCAAGTTAAACCCGGTGTGTACTCTTCCGATTTTGAAGGACGAGGAGTTGAGATTACCGAATCAAATGCGCTCTTGTTAAGAAATGAAATTATTACAAACTATTCACCACATAAAGATTGGACATTTATCGCTGGTACTGAACAGACTTATGCAAATGTAAGTTCGAATGTATTCTCGAGTCCTAAATTTTTTACCGGTTCTGGTTATCTCCATACGGAATTTAGAGGAATACCAAAACTGACCACTACTTTGGGTGCTCGGTATGACTACATCAAAATTGATTCGGTTGATGCCGCAAATGCAATCACGCCGAAGCTTGGATTAAACTATAAGTTATTGGATGATGTTATTCTTCGTGGTTCGATTGGCACGGGATTCAGGGCTCCGACACCGGCTGAAGTTTTTACTACAGTCAGTATCGGTGGGGTCGACATAAAGAAGAATACTGATTTAACCTATGAAACAAGCTTGTCTTTCGAAATAGGCGCAATCTATAAGCCACTTCCAAATTTATATTTTGATGCTGCATTCTTTCAAACCGAATACAACAATTTTGTGGAACCGAATTTTATTAATGACGAAGACGGTCTTGCTATAAAATTTATTAATCTTCCTAAAGCAAGAATACAAGGCGCCGAACTTGTATCGGATTATAAAATTATTCCCGGTTTACTGGATTTTAACATCGGCTATACATACTTATGGTCGCAGGATCTTGAAACAAAAAAATCCTTGAAATACCGCCCACGACATAGAGTTTATGCATCACTTAATTATACGCCTTACCCGTTCGAGTTTGGAGTTTATTATAGATATTGGAGCAGAATTGAAGAAATTGACGAAACAATTGTCCAACCGCCGATCGAACTAATTGTTGATGGTGATTTACGTGTCGAAGTTTATGTTTGGGATTTGAGTGCAGGTTTCAACTTTAATTTATTTGACACACCTCTAAAAATTTCTGCTAATGTTTATAACTTACTCAATTATAATTATGTAGAATTCCTTGGCAATCTTCAACCGCTTAGAAATTTTTCATTTCGGTTAGATGCTTATTTTTGAAACTAAATTCTAATCTGTTAACTAACGGATTAGAATTTTAATATTAGAATTTAGTTACTGCTCATCTAAGTTTAATATCAAACAGTTATCTCTCCCCCCCATCTAATTTTAGAAAGTATGAGTTTATAAAAATTTAATTTGCTTTTTAAAATTAGTTTGATACTTTAGAAGAAGAGATATTTATCCTTTGAAGTTAATCTCTGAAAACATGTCTATCGGTGTCTATATTTATTCCATTGTCAGCGGAGAGTATTCTGATTCCAAAAAATTAATTTTAATGAAATAAAAATAGGAGCGCGGGCTATATAATAATAGCCCGCCGGTTGAATATGAAAATTAGTCTAAAAACTACTTTTATGGTTTTATATGTGTTAACAGCCGGTCTATATTCACAAACACAAGAACGGATTGAATGGCCATCATTGGCGGATTCCCCATGGCCGGTCTTAAGAGGAGATGCACAAGGAACCGGACGAAGCGAGTATGTTGGACCCAAAACACCAAACATTGTTTGGACTGCTGATATGCCTTATGGAATTATTTACGGACCGACAATAGGCTATAACGACATGCTATA
>QZJX01000043.1 GCA_003599395.1 Ignavibacteriales bacterium
CAAGAGGAAAATTCTTTCATCATTATCATTAATCCAAGAATGATATTCAAACAGACCTTCATGGTTGTATGTTGAATCCAGATTATCTGTTTGCCCATAAATGTGCAAATCAGAATATTTGAGGTAAGAATTTTTATTACAATGAAATTATTATGCAGAAATTGTTTAGACATTTTGTCCTCCTTATCTGCCTCAAAGAAAGAAAGATACACAATAAAAATAATTTTTTTTTCTGCTCATTTTCATCATAGCAATTAACAAAATTAATAAGGAAGGGGCTTTCGCCCCTTCGTAAATTCACTACACTTACAATCTCTGGTTAATTAAGAGAAAATCTTCATTGCGATTCTTTTAATTCATCCTCATTTCTTGAGGGATAGTTTGTACCACAGAATTTGCAAAATTTTGCGTATGCATTTAGAATAACCTCGCCGCATTCTGGGCATTTATCAATTAGTTCACTACCGCAAAAGGAACAGTACTTATCTACTTCTTTGGTGCTGCAGAAAAATGAACAAGAAGGACAAATTTTATAACTATGATCTAATGTCGCTTTCTCTTTTTGCATAATAATCATTTCTATATTAGTACAAGTTGTAAACTAATTGGCACAGTCTGCCCGGCTGCAACCGAAATAGGACTCAACTGATAGTTAGGCCAAGTTCCACTACCGTAAACATTATAGAGATCACCAAAGCTAATTCTTGCATCACCATTTTGATCTTTCCATGCATCGAGGTAATAACTACCCGGCGGCAAATTACCAATAGAATAATTTCCATTTGCATCAGCGCCAACAGTTCTTAAGGTTCTATCGTTTAGCCAATCATCGTAATTTGCATACACAGCGACTCTTGTGTTTGCGGGACTTGAACTCGAACCTGGAGGAACAGATATCGTCCCCGCTATTGTGCCTGTAGTAGCCGGTGGTGGTGGCGGTGGAGATACCGGATCACTTTCGTCTTCTTTATCACATCCAATAAAAATCACGACTAATACCAAAAAAAATAGTAATGTTTTTACATTTTTCATACTCTCTCCTATTTTAGAGTTGCTTTGTGGACATATAAGTCAAGTTTTGTTCCACATCTTGTCAATCGTAAACAGACGAATTTTAAACAATTTTCAATGAATGGCATCTGATTTAATTGGTTATTGTTGTCTTCTTAAACCTCACTGTTGCTCGATCAGGCAACAATATCTATAAATCTTGTGTTTTCTTATTTAAGAATTATATATATTATTTTATGAAAAAGATACTTATATCTTTTGTAGTATTTATTAGTCTCACATCATATTCCCAAAACCTGCAATTCCGGTGGAATATAATTGATTCACCAATCAACAAAAGCATTAATTTATTGAAAACAGATTCCCCTGAAAACTTTATTATTACGAGTCACGAAGGAGATATCTTCCATTTTATTAATGGTACTTGGCATGATTTAAAAATTAGTACCGATCTCAAGCTAAATCCTTTCCTGTTTTATGTAAAAAATTCCATTTTAATTGCATCCGCAACCGACCAAAAGTGGCATACACATTTCTTCAAACGAATAAACAATAAGTGGGTGAAATATCAATTTGAACACGACTATCCAATCTTGAAAATTTTTGATAATGGGGAAAATATATATGCAATAGGCGCTTGGGGAACTTTTTTAGTTCTTGAAAAAAGCGGTTGGAAAGTTATTGATAACCCAATTTTAAATCACATTCAACAGGCGGCTGCTGACCAAGATGGAAATATTTGGTTGGGTGTACTCTCCGAAAGTGTTTACAAATTTAATAATGGTCAGTTTACAGCTTACCCGTTCGAAGATAATTTAAAATCCAATATCTATGGGATTAGAATTGTGGAGAATAATTCTGTAGAAATTTTAACCGATAATCGAATAGTTTATAAATTTTTTGAAGACAGATTTATTAAAATCCATACAACTAATACTTCCGGTTGGAACTCTCCCTCATACGAAAAATTTGGTTTTGTAGGCTTTGATGTATCCCCTTCTCCAACTGAAGAAATAAAGATTGAGGTTCCCCTAGATTTCAAAATGGTAAATCACATCTTCATTCCTGATTCAACAATTATTATAGCAAGTAGAACTGGGAAAATTTATATTGGGCGACCGAGTAATCTTCCCCAGTTTATAAATTTGGCTGAAACATATAAAATAAAAGGCGCATTTAATTCGAATCCTGTTGGAGCAGCTTTTGTGGATATCAACACAGACGGATTTACAGATTTATTTCTCTTTAACGGAAATCAACAAGACTATTCAAATTTTTATCTGAATAATCCCGGCTCACCTTTTACAGATGGTGCAGATGCATTCAAATTATTAGTTAATGGAGCTTCTGGTAACTTTGTCATCACTGATTTCAACAACGATCGTTTAATTGATCTGGTGATTTCAACACAAGATTCTACATGCCATTTTTTAGAAATTCATGAAAATGACGGTGCAACCAAATTCAAAGAAAAATTTTCCATTTCATTGCCTAAAAAATTTCAGTCAAACTATCGAAGAAATTTGAACACTTTTGACATTGATTCTGATGGAGATTTAGATATAAACATTTCCGAATATTACGGTCTGCACCGAATTATTAAAGGAGGCAATTTCTTCATTGATAATTCTTGGTTTGGTAGTAAAACACAAATCGATACTAGTATGTGGGAAGTCACTTCCGGTTGGAATGTTCAAACAATTTTTGCAGACTTTAATTCCGATGAAAGTAATGAACTGTATATTGCCAACGAGTGGGGTAAAAATAAGTTGTTATTTAACTACGGGGGTGAATGGAAAGATGAAGCAGAACTTAGATTTAAGAATTTGATCCGTGGAGAATCTGCTGGAGCGGCAGCTTTTGATTTTGACAACGATGGTGACTTGGACATTATCACCATCTCAGATACATTATTTATTTCTCTTTTTAAAAATGATGGTAAGGGTTTTTTTGATAATGTTACCGAACAAGTTGGTCTAAATTCAATATTCTCTCCTTATATCAGGGATGCAAGCAAAAAGAATATCTGCCTCTCTGATTTTAATAATGATGGATTCACGGATATTTTTGTGACATTGAATGATCCCGATACAGATCGTAATTACTTGATGATTAATCAGAGTGGGAAATTTTTTGAGGATTATTCCGAAGAATATGGAATTGCTTACCCGTCAGTTACCGGAGCGATCGCCGGAGACTTTGATAATGATGGTGATATAGATCTATTTGCTTTTTCTGATGGAAGCAATTTTCTCTGGGTTAATACATTAGATAATAATAATTTCATTAAGATTATACCTGAAGGAACGATAAGTAATAAGCTCGGTATATCAGCAAAGATTTGGTTATATGAAAAAAGTGATGATCAAGAAATATTACAAGGTTATAAACAAATTGGTTCGGATCGGTTCGGTAAAAACCAATTCAATGATTTAACAGTACATTTTGGTGTCGATAAAGATAAGATTTATAAAGTTGTTGTAAAATTTTACGGTGGTAGAACTGTAGAAAAGTTCGATATTCTTCCGGGTTCTACCGTAAAAATTAGAGAGGTTAACCTCTTAGCAGAATTTTTTTACAGTACACCCGGTATTCTATACCGATTCTTTAGAGAGAGAGAGGTACAATATAACTTATCAATTATAGTTGTTACTATTTTACTTATTTATATCGGTGTAATGATTGGTGTGAAAAAATTTAGGTGGTCTTCCAAAAGCGCAATTGCAATAGCTTCCATTAATTTATTTTTGTTTTGGGTTATTTACATCGCATCATTTGATTCACATATTCGGTTTATCAAATATTTTGTACCGTTGATTGTGCTTGGAATGAGTTTACTGTTCACAAATATCGGTTTTTACTGGAGCAGTCGGATTTATCAAAAGAGAACTTCTCCTCTTGCAAGTGATGAGCTTTTTAGTTTACTAAGAAATTTTTCTCATGGAGAATGGGCTTCTCGCAATCTAAATAGCTTAATATTATTCATGAAAAATTGGGGAAACCCAAATGATACATCTTACGCAAATCAATTAAAAAATAGAGTTGATACATATAATCAAATTACTTCACTCAATTTAATTAAGATTATCGAGTTAGCTGGAATATCTGACCTTAACTTAACCAGTTTAAACCCATTATCAAAACTCATTTTAAGTATTAACAACGACCTTAAAGATTTTCAAGCAATAAGTAGTAAAGAACGTGCACATTCCCTCGCTCTGAAGTTCCAGCAGCTTAAAATGAATATCAGCCTAATGTTAAGAGAAGTTTATTCACAATATTCATGCGATCCTTATTCGGTTCTTTCTGAAATAACCGAAAATTATTTTGAACTTTTTGAGGAAAAAAAAATAAAACTTAGTATTCATAAGGATATCAACAGTGAACATTCCGTCTTGATAAAACCTTATGAATTAGCTGACATAATCGATAATTTAATTTCAAATGCGGTTCGTTCCTTTAATCATCCATCCAATAAATTTATTTCAATTATCATCTCAAGAAAAGCTCCGAAAATAATTATTGAGGTAATTAACAACGGTTCAATAATTTCTAAAAATGACTATGAAAAAATATTTGAAGACGGATATTCAAAAACAAGCAGCAGCGGAAGAGGGTTATTCCTTTCAAGAAAGATATTAGAAAAATACGGTGGTTCAATAAAACTGATCCATAGTTCTTTAAAACTCGGTACTTCATTCCTTATCGAGTTACACGAGGGAAATAAAAAATGAAAACCAGAATTTTGATAATTGATGATGACAAAGATTTTATAAATGATATTACAATATTACTGAGCCAAGAATATGAATGTGTTTCTGCGTCGAATTCTCGAGAAGGTTTCAGACTCTTTCATGAAAAATCACCGGATGTCATATTACTCGACTTAATGTTAAAAGATGAAACGAATGGAATTGAAGTGCTAAAAAAATTCAAGACAGAAGATGACCATACCCCGGTAATAATGATAACAGATTATTCTTCAGTTGATACAGCAGTTGAAGCAATAAAACTCGGTGCATCGGATTATATTTCTAAATCTCCAAATTTAGAAGAGCTGAAATTATTAATTAGTAGATCACTTAAAGAAAGACAACAAAAATATCATACAAAAACATTAATACAACAATCCGATAGTAAATTTAAAGCTATTATCGGTCATTGTTCAATAACACGAAAATTAAAAGAGCAGATTAGCTTATTTGCGAAAAATGATAATACAATTTTAATTACTGGCGAAAGTGGCGTAGGCAAAGAATTAGTCGCTAGACAAATTCACAAACTTAGCAATAGAAGCGATAAACCGTTTATAGCTATTAACTGTGCTGCTATTCCTAAAAATCTAATTGAAAGTGAATTGTTCGGGCATGAAAAAGGTTCATTTACCGGGGCGGATAGACGTAGACCCGGGAAATTTGAGATAGCTGAAAATGGTACTGTTTTCTTAGATGAAATTTCAGAAATAGATTTTGATGCACAGGTCAAATTACTAAGAGTTCTACAAGAGAGAGAGTTTGAGCGGATTGGTAGTACAAAAACTCTAAAAGCAAATGTGAGAATTATTGCTTCGACTAACAGAGATTTAAAAAATTTAGTTGATCAAAAGTTGTTCAGAGATGACTTATACTATCGACTTGATGTTCTGCCAATTGAAGTTCCCCCTCTAAGAGAAAGGAAAGAAGATATACCTGCCTTGGCTGAACATTTCTTAAAGCTTAGCTGCGAAGACCTAAAACTTACTTGTTCTGGAATTACAGATGATGCTATTGATTTACTTATGCAGTATAATTGGCCGGGTAATATCCGTGAACTCCAAAACAAAATCATTCGCGCTTCGATTCTTGCAAACGGTGAAGCGATAACTCAAGAACATATTAATAGTAAATTACTCCCTGGAAATTATGATTTTCCAATAAAGATAGATGAAGTTCCTAAAAATTTAGCAGAACTTACCGAGATAAAAAAAAATATTTCGAATGAAGTAAACAGAGTCGTCGAAAGATCGTTTTTGGATTATCTAATCAAAAAATATAATGGAAATATTACTCAAGCAGCCGATGCTGTTGGTATAAATAGAAGTAATCTTCACAAGATGATGAAGAAATGTGGATTTAAGAAAAGTAATATTTAAATTATATATTTGAATTAAATAAAAATTTCGGAGATGTAATGTTCAGCACACAGACCTATGTCGAGAGAAGAAAATCGCTAAAAGAGAAAGTTGGTTCAGGATTGCTTTTAATCCCCGGAAATGAAGAAGCACCGATGAATTATCCGGCTAATACTTATACTTACCGACAAGATAGTACATTTTTATACTATTTTGGATTAGATAGGGCAAGACTCTTTGGTGTTATTGATATTGATAATGACAAAGACATTTTATTCGGTTATGATTATACGATTGACGATATTGTTTGGATGGGTCCTCAATCAAAAATTGCAGATGGAGCGAAAGCTGTTGGAGTGAATGAAACTTTACCTATTGCAAATCTTGAAGATTATTTAGCCAAATCAAAGTCGAGCGGAAAAACAATCCACTTTTTACCGCAGTATAGATTTCAAAACAAAATGAGATTTGAAAAATTACTCGGCATAAAAAGTTTTGAAATAGACAACAATAGATCTGAGATATTTACTAGATCAGTTATTGAACAACGCTCGGTTAAAAGTGATGCGGAAATTAACGAAATAGAATATGCTCTTGACATAAGTTACGAGATGAACACGACTGCAATGAAATTGGCGAATCCAGGAATAAAAGAACGTGAAGTTTATGGTAGATTAAATGGTATTGCAAATTCTATGGGATGTGGAGTTTCATTTCCGGTTATTTGTTCAATTCATGGTGAAACACTGCATAATCATCATTATAATAATACAATGAAGGATGGCGATTTATTGTTAATTGATTCGGGAGCCGAATCGCTTCTTCATTACGCTAGCGATATAACAAGAACTTTTCCCGTAAACGGAAAATATACAAGTAAACAAAACGAAGTTTATAATGTAGTTCTCGATTCACAACTTAAAGCGATCGAATCTATAAAGCCCGGAATTAGATTTAGAGAAGTTCATCTTGCAGCCGCAGAAGTAATTGCATCAGGTTTACGCGATCTTGGTTTGATGAAAGGTGATCCAAAAGAAGCTGTTGCTAATGGTGCGCATGCGTTGTTCTTTCCACATGGTCTTGGTCATGCAATGGGCTTGGATGTGCATGATCTTGAAGGTTTAGGTGAAAATCTTGTCGGTTATGATAAATCTACCAAAAGAAGCGATCAATTCGGATTAGCTTATTTACGTTTCGCGAAAGATTTACAACCCGGTTACGTGTTAACTGTGGAACCTGGAATTTATTTTATTCCGGAATTAATCGATATGTGGAAATCTGAAAATAAACTTTCCAACTTTATTAATTATGAAAAAGTTGAAGAGTATAAAGGCTTTGGCGGTATCAGAATTGAAGATGATATTGTTGTTACCGATTCAGGTTGCAGAGTTTTAGGCAAAAAATTAATTCCTAAATCGATTGAAGATGTAGAAAAAGTTTGCTCTGAGGACTAATTTTTTTTTGTTTCCCGCAATCTTTAAGATTGCGGGAATTTCTATTCACAAATTAGAAATTATCAACTATTCCCTTGACAAAGTAAAACGTCATTATTCCCGATAGAACGAACTTGGCGACGACCATTATAAGACTTGCAATAAATGTTGCAAATCCGGCTTTAAGTGCTTGCGATTCTGATTTTCCAGCGATTAACTCACCAACAATTGCACCGATCAAGGTTCCAATAATTATACCAAATGGCGGGAAGAAAAATAGACCAATTATCAAACCGATTACAGAACCCCAAATACCCTTTCTCGAAGC
The DNA here is from genome assembly GCA_003599395.1 of Ignavibacteriales bacterium. GTDB lineage: Bacteria > Bacteroidota > Ignavibacteria > Ignavibacteriales > Melioribacteraceae > SURF-28. Next base: position 7,883 of record QZJX01000043.1, read on the forward strand.
ACCATAATGTTTTGCACCATAGACCGGAAGTATGAAATCAAAAACAATTACAGCAATATTCAAAAGAAAATAAACAATTAAAAACCGAGTTGAAAAATTTGCTAGGTCCGTAAAATGGATCAATAAAATTGCCAGATAATTAAGTGGCGGACCTGGAACCACAGGTAAGATACAACCTATTAATCCAGCGATCGAAAGTATTGTTCCAACAAATATTATAACTATTTCCCAAAATTCCATAACTCATCTTTCGCTTTTACAGTGATAAATTTATTAAATTAAGTCGAGTAATGAAAAAGAGAAAAGTACATGCAAACACGACACAATCTAGAAATTTCTTCAATAATGTTTAACTATGATAATTACAAAGAGAAATCAGTAATTGGTAAGTATGTAAATCGAAATAAAATTTCAGAATTTTTAAATAAGATCAGAAGCAACGACCGATATGAATTAAAAATAATTGGCAAATCTTACGAAGGAAGGATAATTGATCTTATAAAAATTGGAAATGGGAAAACTAAAGTACTTTTTTGGTCACAAATGCATGGCGATGAATCAACTTCGACCAAAGCTATTTTGGATTTAATAAACTTTTTTGAGGCAAATGATGACACAAATTCCTTAAGAGAAAGAATCTTAGAAAATATTTCGCTCTATATAATTCCGATGTTAAATCCGGACGGAGCAGAAATATTTACTCGAAGAAATGCACAACAGATTGATATCAATCGTGATGCAATTGCTCAACAGTCGCCGGAAGGAAAATTACTTTACGAAATAAAAAATGAAGTTAAACCGGATTTTGCATTTAATCTTCACGATCAGAGTTCGGGATATTCTGCAGGAAGAAACTATAGGTCATCGACTATTTCATTACTCTCCCCTCCCTTTAATTACAATGCCGATATTAATGACACAAGAAAAAAAGCAATGCAGCTAATAGTTTCACTATATGATGAACTGAGTCAAATAATTCCCGGACATATTGCAAGATATAGTGATGAATTTGAGCCAAGGGCTTTCGGAGATAATTTTACTAAAGATGGAATCCCGACAATATTAATAGAAGCCGGTGGTTGGGCTTCCGATCCCGATCGTGAATTTGTAAGAAAGCTTTTCTTTAATTCATTAATAAAAAGTTTACTTGCTATTTCTGAGAATAGTTTGTCAAATTACGATGAAAACAATTATTTCAACATACCTGAGAATAAAGAATTACTTTTCGATTTAATCCTACGCAACGTCAATGTAAAGAAAAATAATAGTGTTCATAAAATTGATATTGCTGTAAAAAGAGAACCATTTTTGGATTCTACCGAGAATAAGGTGTACTATAAAGGAATAATTTCTGATATAGGTGACTTATCAACGTTCTATGGTTATGATGAAATCGACGTGAGTAATTTATTCTTGCATCACCCTAAAGTTGAACAAACTAATAAATTAGGTCTAATCGATTTATTAAAAAATGGCGTTTTATTTAAGAAGGAATTGAGTAAATCTGATTTTACTGAAATCCCGATTAATTTCTATTCTAAGACACAACCAAATACCGAACTACAAGTTGATGGATTTGCCAACTTTTATTTGACAACAAATAATGAAATAAAATTTGCTATCATAAACGGATATTTAATTGATTTAACAAAACCGCTTAACTTTGAAGGTAATGGGCTGAATTTCCATTAAAATCAAAATTAAAATTTCACTATATTTATTAGACTAAATAGTCTTTTGAATGAACTTAAGTCAAAATACAAATACCGACCAAGAACTTCAGCAAAAATACCGTGATTTTGAAACGGAAGCTCTTCCCCATCTTGATGCACTATATAATTTTGCATTAAAAATGACTGCCGATTCCGATGAAGCCGACGATTTAGTTCAAGAAACTTTTTTACGCGCATTTCGGTTCTTTGATAAATTCGAAAAGGGCACTAATTCTAAAGCTTGGTTGTTTAGGATAATGAAGAATACCTTTATTAATGATTATAGAAAGGATTCTCGCGAACCAAATAAAGTTGACTATGACGATATTCAAAATTTTTATGAAAATATCAAAGCTTCAGATGTAAAAACGCAGCATGTTGAACAAGATGTATTTAGCAGTCTGCTCGATGATGAAGTAACTAAAGCAATCTCCGAGCTCCCCGAAGATTTTAGAACTGTAGTTATTCTAAGCGATATAGAAGGTTTTTCGTACGAAGAGATAGCTGACTTTGTTGATTGTCCGGTTGGTACAGTTCGATCCAGATTACACAGAGCGAGAAAAATGCTATTTACAACTCTTTATTCCTACGGCAAAGATAAAGGTTATTTACAAGACAAGGATAAACATTAGAAGTGGCAATGAAAGAATCAGAAATATGTGAGCAAATAACGGCATTAGTCGATAATGAACTTGATGCGGTTCAAGCATCTTTACTTAAGAAGCGGATTGATGAAAATCCGGATTTACGGGAAGAATATGAAATTCAATACCAAGTAAAACATTTACTTTGTGACAGGTTTGCAAATAACTCAGCCCCGAATTATCTAATTAATAGCATAAAAAAATCGATTGGCGACCAGTTTGATTTCGACACCAACAAGACTTACGACTAAAAATCCTAACAATTAATTTGATTTCCATTCTAAAACCCGATATATTTGAAGTCTGTAATTAAAATAAACCAAAAGGTAGGTGATTTACGTGGTTGGTATTAACGTTTCTGAAAACGAAAATATCGATAGAGCTCTTAAACGCTTTAAGAAAAAATATGAACGCTCCGGAGTATTAAAAGAATACAAGAAGAGAACATTTTTCGTGAAGCCGTCCATCGAAAAACGAATGGAAAAGATCAAAGCAAGACGCAGAGCTCACAAAGAACGTATGAACGACAATTAATAAAAAACCCGTCAATTGACGGGTTTTTTATTTTACCTAATGTGAGTTATTTAAATAATTTTTTGTTAGATGAGTTGTGATTCGTTCAAATGCTTCATCAACCGTGTTACAGAAAGAAAACAATTCTAAATCACCTTCACTAATTGTTCCCATTTCAACTAAGGCTTCAAAATTAATTATCTTCTTCCAGAATATTTCATCGTAAACAACAACTTCCAATTTTTTCTGAAGTTTCTCAGTTTGAATTAGAGTAATAGTTTCCATCAACTCGTCAAGTGTTCCAAAACCACCCGGGAAAATAATAAGTGCCTTTGCAAGATAGATCAACCAAAACTTTCGCATAAAAAAGTAATGGAACTCGAACGCTAATTCGGGTTCAACATATTTATTTATAAATTGCTCGAACGGAAGACTGATGTTTAACCCGATTGTTGGTCCGCCTGCTAAAGATGCACCTTTGTTTGAGGCTTCCATAATACCCGGTCCGCCGCCGCTGCAAATAATAAATCGGTGCTCATCTGTCGGTAAGTTTAATGACCACTCGGTTAATCTCCTTGATAATTCAACGGCATCTTCATAATAATGTGACATCGCTAAATTTCTTTCGGCAGCTTTCAATTTTCTTTCGTAAACTTTTGAAGTTTTATTTGAAGCTGATTTTTTAATTAGTCGTAATTCTTTCTCGGCTTCCTTTTTTGATTTAATTCTTGCCGAACCAAAAAAAACTATAGTATCGGCAATATTATTTCTTGCTAATCGCGACTTCGGTTCATAATACTCTGCTAAAATTCTTACTGTTCGTGCATCGGCTGAATTCAAGAATTCTAAATTCTTATAAGCTTTTTCAACACTGTTTTTTTTCTGTACCATAATTTCTAAACCTGCATTGTGAAAAGAGTTACAAAAATAAGGTTTATAATGTATTTTTCCACTTCAATAATTTTGGATAATAACTCTACTATGATTAAACATTACATATCTGCTTTATTTCTAGCTTTTAGCAGCTTAATTCAAGCGAATGATGAGATAAAAAACAAAATAGATGCAATTCTTGCCAATGACCAAAAAGAAGCAATTTCTGTTTTTATTTACGATCCAATTTCGATGGATACAATTTACTCAAAGGATATTTACAACAACCTAATACCGGCTTCTAATGTTAAGCTATACACTACTGCCGCGGCATTACATCTTTTACCCAATCAAGAATATCTTTTAACAAAGGCTTATACAAACGATGTTGAATTGGAGGATAGTGTTATTAATGGCAACATTTATCTGAAAGGTTTTGGTGATGCATTATTAACAACAGAAAATCTAGATTCCCTGGTTGACCAATTACTTTTGATGGGAATAAATAAGATTACCGGTGACATTATTGCGGATGATTCTTACTTCGATAATACCTATACTAGAGATGATTGGATTACCGATGAACGAGCTAATGTAAAATTGCCGCCTATTTCCGGATTAAGCTTAAACAGAAATTCTGTGATTATTAATTTTAATTCAAACTTACCAAATGGGAGAACTCCTACTTTTACTATTGAGCCGAATGGAAATTTTTATAATGTGATTAATTATTCAAAAGTTTCTTCCGCTCGAGTTTATCCAAGAATTTCATATCGAACCGAATTGAACAACATTAATATTAAAATTGAAGGAAGTGTTAGAAAAAGAAAAAGTACTTACGGTTACATAGTTCATCCGGATTCACCATCTGAATTAATAGCAAATGTTTTTAAAACACGTTTGCAAAACAAAGGTATTGAAGTTTTAGGAAGTGCAGTTTCCGGTGCTACACCATTATCGGTAATTGAATTAGCTACATCAAGAAATTCCTTTGCAATTTTGGTTGATCGAGTTAACAAAAGAAGCGATAATTATCTAGCCGAAAATTTATTCAAAATCATTGGTGCGGAATTTAGCAACAAACAGGGTAATTCATTTTATGCTACACAAGCAATTCTGTCATTCCTTGATGAGAATGATATTTATAATGAAGGCACTGTATTGGTTGATGGTTCGGGGATCTCAAGATTCAATAAAACATCAACAGCATCGATTGTAAGTTTGCTTGAGTTCATGTACCTAGACATCAACAATTTTGATTTCTACTTTAACTCGTTAGCAATTTCCGGAAGAGACGGAACTTTGGAAAATCGAATGTATGAATCAAACGCCTACTTAAACTTTAGAGGTAAAACCGGTTCATTGAATGGCGTATCTTCTTTGTCCGGATATTTAACAACAAAATCGAACCGTGATTTAATCATAAGTATAATTATTAACTTTAAGTCAAAAGGTGGAAATTACTACAAATCACTTCAGGATAGAATTATTTCTTATTTGGCGGAGAGTTTATAAAAAATCCCGCCTAAGCGGGATTAATTTTTATTGATTATCCGGTTGTTCTTGTTGAGTTTCGGTTGATGGAGCTGTTGGAGGAGGTAAAGCCGGAGTTGTAGGAACCGATTGTTGTTGTGAACTTTGAATAATACTTTCTCGTTGCTGATCAACTGAAGACGGTAAGAAAAATAAATTGATCAAAATTGCAAGCACAAGCATTGAACCACCCAACCACCAAGTTGCTTTACTTAAAAAGTCAGCCGTTCTTCTAGTACCGAACATTTGACCCATATTTCCAACACCGCCGCCAATTGCACCGGATAAACCTTCACCCTTCCCGGATTGAAGTAAAACAATAATTATCAGCATCGCTGCAATAATTACCGATAAAACTACTAATAAAGTGTACATTTTTTCTCCTAATCGTTTCTGTAGCGGGGGAGGGATTCGAACCCCCGACACGTGGATTATGATTCCACTGCTCTAACCTACTGAGCTACCCCGCCTCAAAAAACACAGATTGTAAATATATTACTATGAGTCGGAAACTTCAAGTATTTGATTTTCCTTAAATCTTCGTTTTGATATTCTTCTGATATTCCTCTCTGAATATTCCCGGGTGCTCATTATCGGTATAAGAGCGGATTTCCAATCCACTTTCCTTCAATCTTTGCTCTGTTGTATTGATTCTATCGACCGGATCCGGATGAGTTGAGAGAAACGTAGCTATTCCCCCACCACCGGATGACACTTTTCCGTCATCTCTTAATTTTTCGAAAAAGAATTTTACTCCGCCGGGATAATATCTTGTCGATTGCAGATAAATCACAGCAAATTTATCAGATTCATCTTCTGCTGATCGGCTGTTTGCAAGCAATGTTAATCCGGAAAATAGATTTGCCACAATTACACTAATTTGTGAGGGATTGTTACCCAAAGCTAAATTTGCTAATAATTGCAGACCATATGCGTTCGTAATTCTTTGTGTAGCATGTCTTCTTTCGACATGCGCAATTTCATGTGCGATAACTCCGGCTAAAGCAGCTTCCGAATCCAGATAATTTATTAATCCAGTATAAAGGTAAACATAACCACCCGGCACCGCAAAAGCATTTAGTGTTGAATCGTTTTCAATTATTTCCAATTGGTAATTGTAAACTGTCTCTTTTTGTACTTCCGGAGATTGTAAAACATGATCAAATATTCTTTCCTTTATATACTTTTTTACCTGAGGATTTTTATTGTAGATAGGATATTCTTTAGGATTAGCTTTTATCTCGGAATCAAATTGTTGACCTAAAGCAACTTCATCCTGATCGGAAAAAAGATTCACTCCGGTACCACATGCCACTAAAAATATCAACAGCCACAAGACGCTATATTTTTTTGAAAAATATTTTCTCATTTTTTCCTCTTCTCAATTAAATAAACTAAATCTTTTTCTAAGCAAATATATGAAAACAGGTGCTCCGATTAGAGCAGTTATAGCACCTACCGGAAGTTCTGATGGAGCCATCAGACTTCTAGCAAAAAGATCAGCAAGAATTAAATAAGATGCCCCTAATAAGAAAGATGCCGGAATAACAATTCGATTATCAATTCCAAAAATCAGTCGCACAATATGTGGAACAAGTAACCCTACAAATCCAATTATTCCACTAACGGACACAGCGGCTCCTACAATTATACTAGCAATTATATATGAAAAATTTTTAACAAACGGTGCGTTTATGCCCAATTGCTGGGCTGTCTTTGAACCCAATGCCAGTGTATTGTATTTCTGAGAGAAAAAAAACAGAACAACCGATCCAATCAATACAATTGGAAGTACAATCAGCACCTCATTCATTCCGCTAAAACTCAAATTTCCGATCAACCAAAATACTGCAGTACGTAGCGAGTCTTCCAGAATTGTCAGCATTAACAAAATTAACGCGGAGAAAAATGCACCTATTACAACACCTGTTAACAATAATATATTTGGTTCAAGTTCACCAAAACGTTGACCTAAATAAAAAACTAAAAATACGACGAGCATAGCTCCGGCGAATGCAAAAATTTGAGTATAGAAAAAAGCCAAGCCGAGAACTAATGATAAAATTGCTCCAAATGTACCTCCGCTGGATATTCCCAAGATATATGGTTCTGCAAGTGGATTCATCAACAATGCTTGAAAAACCGCACCGGAAATAGCTAATCCACCGCCTACAGTAACCGCTAACAGAACTCGAGGTAATCTTATATCAATAATGATGCTTTTAATTCCTTGATCAACATCACCACCAAAGAATGAACGAATTAATTGATCGAATGAAACATCAACAGAACCTATCGATAGTCCTAAAAAAATCGATAAGAGTAATAGAATTTTTAGTGAGCCAATGATTAATAAAAATTTGGCGGGAGTTAACTGTTGATCTGATGCCATAGGTAATCCAATAATTTTGGAATTCCCTTTCCGGAAACTGATGAGATAAAGAAAACTTTTTTATCGGCTTCGGGAAATTTGATTTTACTCAATTCTTTGATTTCTTCGTCACCAAGCAGATCACATTTTGAAATCGCAACAATTTTTTTCTTCTCACTTAAAACTTCAGAATACTCATTCAACTCATTTAGCAGAATTTCATATTCTTTGTGATAATCTTCTGCAGCAATATCAATTAATATCAAAAGAATTTTTGTTCTCTCGATATGCTGTAAGAATTTATGCCCAAGACCTTTTCCTTGATGCGCGCCTTCAATTATTCCCGGAATATCTGCTACTACAAATGTGTTAAAATCCTTATGTTTAACAATTCCGAGGTTCGGCTCCAAAGTAGTGAAAGGATAATCCGCAATTTTAGGTTTAGCAGCAGAAACTGAAGAAATAAAAGTTGATTTACCGGCATTCGGGAAACCCACTAAACCAACATCTGCAATCAGTTTAAGCTCAAGTTCAATATAAAATTCTTCTCCGGGCTTACCGCTTTCGGCTTTACGCGGCGCTTGATTTGTTGATGTTGCAAAGTTGCTGTTACCTTTACCACCTTTACCGCCGAATGCAATAATTACAGTTTGCTGATCTTCAGTTAAATCGGCTAGAACTTCATCCGTCTGATCATCTTTTATTAATGTTCCAACAGGCACTTTGACAATTATATCTTGTCCATTTTTCCCATCTTTTAGTGCGCTGCCACCGGGTGCACCGTCTTCGGCAATACATTTCTTTTTATACTTGAAGTCAAGTAAAGTATGAAGATTCCTATCGGCAATAAAGATTACATCGCCGCCTTTACCGCCATTTCCACCGGAAGGTCCACCTTTGGGTACAAATTTTTCGCGACGAAACGCGACTGCTCCGTTGCCGCCTTTACCGGATTTTACAAATATTTTCGCTGTATCTATAAACATGTTTAATTCTGATCAAAGTATTCTGAAATGATATCTCTAAATGTCTGTGCTTCTTTAGAGGAAGGATTAACTTGGTTAACTTCAAAAATTTCTTGCAAGGTACCGAATGCTTCTTGTCTGCTTGAAGAATCACAAATTCTTTCTATTGCATTTGCAAATTCTTCCATGTCGTAATCAAATATTACTTCTATTATTCTTGTCATATTTCTATTTTCTAAAAGATCGGCAATATCAATTCTTTTAGAAAAACTTTGTGTACCGAAATCTTTAATAAATTCGTCCTCTATATCTGAATCTTTTTTAGGAATAAGAGTATCGTCAAATAAATTTTGTTGAACAATTTCTTCATCAGGCTCATCATCTTCTTCATTCAATTCATTTTCAGTATCAATCTCAAGTTCATCTTCCCGATCTTTTAATTCTTCCTCGGATAAATCTTCATCGGTAATATATTCTCCATCAACTTCAGCTTCATCTTTGGTTTCAGTATCGCTAATTGGAAAGCTATAATCATCATCTACTTCTGCAGGCATATCGTATGATTTCGGCTCCTCAATTATGAGATCCGGTTCATCTTCTTCAAGATCGTTATTATCTTTCTGCTCTTCATCTTCTACAAACTCTGATTTTTCCTCTTCATCCGGGTATTCTAATAATTCATGTTCATTGGGTTCCTCTTCGTTTGCAGAGATTACCTCAGGAATTACATTATCATCCCTATCGTTATCTTCATAATCGTCAACTGATAATATCACCTCTGTATTTTCTTCAGCTTGATCCAATAGATACTCTGCAGGATCATCTGCTTCTGCTAATTCGCTGATTTCTTCACTTTGATTTTCTTCTTCTAAGATTTCATCATCTTGAATTTGATCATCCAACTCAACTTCCTCTTCTTCGAAATTAGAGACTTCTTTTTCTTTGTTCGATCTGAGTTTAATTTCTACATCATCTTCAAAAGTCTTCCGTTCAATTAAATCATCATGTGATTCAGTAAATTCTTCTCTTTCCTCAATCTCTTCATCATGTTCTTCGGGTTGAATTTCTTCCTCTTTAGTTTCGAATACTTCTTCAGTTTGTTGTTCTTGAACTTTCTCTACTTTAATCTCATCTTTCCTCTCGATTTCAATAATTTCTGTTTTCGGAATAGCCAAGCCAAGTAAAATATTTCTTAAATCATTCGCATCAATTTTATTCTTTGTTTCCCCTACCAGTTTATTTTGTAATAAATCTATGTGAGATTCAAGATTTTTTTCCTTTAAAAAAACCGCTATCGCTTGCAGAGGTATTGCTTTTTGATTCATAGAACCAATATTAAAAAACGAAGACATTGATTTAACTGCTGATTCAAGGATATCATTTCCATAAGATTGTAAACTTACATTATCAAATTTTACGAGCAAGTTGCTGAATTCATCTTTACCAAGTGTAATTAATTTTTTCTTGTCAAAATAATTTCTAATTACTTTTATAAGATGTTTATAAAAATATGCATAGTTAAGAATTTGATTGATCTCAGTAACACTTGTGGACTCAGCATTATCAAAAATTAATTTTTTAAGAGACCAGTTTGGTCTAATCAAGTAATTAACATTGAATGAAGTTGCGTGAAGGATAACTTTACTTAAAAAGTCCGTTGAAAATTTCTTCTCTTTTTTTATTTCATCTGCAATCTTATGAAAATGCTTTGAAATCTGCGGTCCGGAATAATCGAACATAGAATGCTTTAAAAGAGTTTGTCTATCCTCAAAAATTCTATATTCAATTTCGGCTGATATATACTGTAGAATTGCCGGATGAATTCCAAGTGGAAGTAACTCAGAAAAGGTAGCAGTTGAACCAAGTTTCTTAACTTTATTAGAATTAAAATCGTAAATAAATTTTACTTCGCGTTCAAGCATGGCAATCTTTAGTTTTATGGATAGATCAAAGATATATTATAGTAAAACTAAAAGAAAAAATCCCGATTAAATTAACCGGGATTTTAATTTTGTGATTTCTTAACCGAAATTATGCTTCAACTTCTTTTGATTTAATTTTAGAAACGAGATAATCTCTGTTCATTCGGGCTATATTAATTACAGAAATTCCTTTTGGACATTCAGCTTCACACGCATATGTGTTTGTGCAAGAACCAAAACCGGCTTCATCCATAGCAGCAACCATATTTTGAACGCGCTCGTATCTTTCAGGTTGACCTTGCGGTAAGAGCGAAAATTGTGAAACTTTTGCACCAACAAATAACATTGCTGAAGCATTCTTACAAGCAGCAACGCAAGCACCGCAGCCAATGCATTCTGCTGCATCTAATGCTAACGATGCAATCTCTTTAGGAATTAAAATTGCATTTGCATCAGGGGCACTCCCGGTATTAAATGATGTGTAACCTCCCGCCTGCTGAATTAAATCAAACCCTGATCGATCAACAACAAGATCTTTAATAATCGGGAATGCTTTCGCGCGGAACGGTTCAATGTAAATAGTTTCTCCGTCTTTAAATGTTCTCATATGTACTTGGCAGGTAGCCGTTTTGGGTTTTTCGCCATGCGGATGACCATTAATAACCAAGCCACAAGTGCCACAGATACCTTCGCGGCAGTCACTTTCAAATGCGATGGGAATCTTACCTTCCTTTTCAAGTTTATTGTTTAACTCATCAAGCATTTCAAGAATTGAAGAGTGAGGTGAAACCGAAACTTTAAATATTTCAAAACGACCTTTAACCTTCGGAGATTCTTGTCGCCATATATGTAATGTCAAATTAATGTGTTTTTCGCTCATTACTTATAACTCCTTGTAGCTAATTCAACATATTCAAAGTTTAGGTCTTCTTTGTGAAGATTCCATTTACCTGCTTCGACATATTCCCACGCTGCAACGTATGAAAACTCTTCGTCGTTACGAACGGCTTCGCCGTCTTCTGTTTGATGTTCTTCACGGAAATGTGCACCGCAAGATTCATCTCTGTTAAGTGCATCAACAGCCATAAGTTCACCAAGTTCAAGGAAGTCTGCAACTCTACCAGCACGTTCTAAGTTCTGGTTAAGTTCTTCCGCTTTTCCTGTAACCTTAACATCCTTCCAGAATTCCTCACGAAGATTTTTAATATCTTGTATTACTTTTTTCAAACCGGCATCGTCTCGTGACATACCAACTTTATCTATTAGTAAATCACCTAGTTTTCTGTGAATTTCATCTACAGTCTGCGAACCGTTAATTGAAAGCAGCTTGTTTGTCATTTCTTCAACACTCTTTTCGACTTCCTTAAATTCCTGTCGGTTTACATCAACCTTCTCCGGTTTTGTGGATCCAAAATAATTGCCTATCGAGTAAGGAATAACGAAGTATCCATCGGCTAAGCCTTGCATAAGTGCACTTGCTCCCAGTCTGTTTGCCCCATGATCGGAGAAATTGGCTTCACCGGCAACAAACAATCCGGGTATGTTGCTCATCAAATTATAATCAACCCATAAGCCGCCCATAGTGTAGTGAGGAGCTGGGTAAATTTGCATTGGAACTTTGTATGGATTTTCACCGGTTATGTTTTCATACATTTCAAACAAGTTACCATATTTTTCTCGAACCGCGTCAACACCAATTCTCTTAATTGCATCTGCAAAATCTAGATAAACAGCTCTTCCTCCATTCACTCCTTTTCCTTCATCGCAGACATATTTTGCACTTCGAGATGAAATATCTCTCGGTGCTAAATTACCGAATGAAGGATATCTTCTTTCGAGATAATAATCTCTTTCCTCTTCGGGAATTTGATCAGGCGGTCTGTGATCTCCGGGTTTAGCCGGGACCCAAATTCGTCCATCGTTTCTGAGACTTTCGCTCATCAAAACTAATTTGGATTGACCTTCACCGTGAACCGGCAATGCGGTTGGATGAATTTGAGTAAAACATGGATTTGCAAACACTGCACCTTTTTTGTGTGCGCGCCAAATTGCCGTTGCGTTGCAGTTCATAGCACTAGTTGAAAGAAAGAAAACATTTGAGTATCCGCCGGTTGCAAGTATTACGGCTTGAGCAGAAAAACTTTCGACTTTACCGGTAACCAAATCACGTACCGTTATACCTACTGCTCTTCCATCCGCAATTACAACATCGAGCATTTCTTTTCTGTGATAAACTTGAACGTTACCTCGTTTGATTTCTTTATTTAGTGAACTGTAGGCACCGAGAAGTAATTGCTGTCCGGTTTCACCGCGAGCATAAAATGTTCTGGAAACTTGAGCTCCACCAAATGAACGGTTTGCTAAAGTACCGCCGTATTCTCTTGCGAATGGAACTCCTTGTGCAACGCATTGATCAATAATATTATTACTTACTTCGGCTAATCTATGAACGTTTGCTTCGCGAGATCGAAAATCGCCGCCTTTTACCGTATCATAAAATAATCTATAAACCGAGTCGCCGTCATTTTGATAATTTTTTGCAGCATTGATTCCACCTTGGGCTGCGATGGAGTGAGCACGTCTACTGGAATCATGATAAGTAAATGCTTTTACTTTATATCCCAATTCTCCCAAAGTTGCTGCTGCCGCTGCACCGGCTAGACCAGTACCCACAACAATCACATCAAACTTTCTTTTATTAGCGGGATTGACCAACTTCATATTGAACTTATGGTTAGTCCACTTTTCCGAGATATGTCCTTCCGGTATTTTCGAATCAAGTTTAACCATTAGTTACCTCCGTAAAAAAATAAAAAATAAATTGGGATCGAAGCGAATCCTATTGCCATAACAGCTGCATAAATTAATCCGATTTTTTCTATCAGTGGAAAATATTTTTTATGATTCCATCCAAAAGTTTGGAATGCACTTTGAAAACCATGATTAAGATGAAATCCAAGCAAAATCATAACCAAAATATAGAATACCGAATAGAAGATGCTGTTGGCAAAAGTATCCGCAACAAAATAATAGTAACTATGATTTGCATGTGCCTCACCAAAATTAAATGAGTACCACATGGTGTTCAGATGTATTACTAAGAAAATAAAAATAATTGATCCGGTCTGGACCATAGTTCTGGAATACAAACTACTATTTTTTGAAGAAGCATTTACAGCATAATTAATTGGTTTTGCTTTTTTGTTTTCATACCACAGTTTTATTCCGTTAAAAATATGCAGAATAAAAATTAGGGCTAAAATAACTTCAATAACTCTAATAAGGGGTTTGATACCGTCTAAACCTGCTACAACATTGGTGTAAAATTCAGGGCCTAAATACATTGATAAATTATTGAGAAGATGAATAATCAAAAACAAGATTAAACAAATTCCTGTGACGGCCATAATAAATTTTTTACCAATAGAAGAACTGAGTGCTTCCGAGAGCCAGCCCATTAATCTCCTCCTTATGAATCTGCTGTTAATGGATTTATTAAAAAAAGGTATAACATACTTTGGGAAACTGCATTTACTAAATATTTCTTGCTTAGGTGAGTCACAAAATTCCGATTGTTGGAGTCAAATATCTAATTGCAAAATAATGCTAATCGAAATTAATTTCAAAGAAAAGTTAATTCCGGATACAATATCCAGCATAAAATATAATTGGGAGATAAAAAATGATTCGATAGCATTTCTAACATGAAAAACAACTTGCTCGCAAGAAATTTCTTCCTTAAGTTACGAGCAGTTCTTAATTAATTCTTACGGTGTTAGGGAAACCGGTTAAATTCCGGTGCTGCCCCGCAACTGTAAAGGACTTATAAAAGTCTTCAGCAAAATGCCACTGTCCCGAAAAATAGGGATGGGAAGGCGCTGAATGATGTCCTAAGCCAGGAGACCTGCCGTAAGCATTCAATCACTAATTAACCTTCGCGGGTGAGGTTATGAACGTAATTTTCAATTCAATCGTTACATCACGCCCACGAAGTTACATCTCATAAGGAGGTAACTTCAATGAAATATTTACATTCTTTTTTGTTCGTATTACTTTTTTCGTTTTCACTATTTGCACAAACCGATACACTAAAAACACAACTCGATGACATTTTGGTAACTGCCACAAAATTTCCAACAGAGATACAAAATATTTCGAGTTCTTATTCCGTCATTGGCAACTCTTACATTCAAAAAACACATTATTCAACTGTACTGCATTTGTTGAGACAAGTTCCCGGAATTTCGATTGCACAACAAGGCGGACTTGGAAAACTGAATAGTTTGTTTATGAGAGGTGCAAACGCAAATCATACATTAGTATTAATAGATGGGGTCGAAGTAAACGATCCGAGTTCACCAAGTAATGCATTCGATTTATCAAATTTACAAACCGGTAATATTGAAAGAATTGAAATTGTACGCGGTCCCCAAAGTACTCTTTACGGTTCCGATGCTCTTGCGGGCATAATTAATATTTTTACCGAACAAGGGAGGGATATTAATAAAATATCTCTTCAGACCGAAGGCGGTTCTGACAGTTATTACAGAGGCGGCGGACAATTAACCGGAAGTTACAGTTTATTTAATTACTCGATAAATTTTTCACGTCTCGCAACTGAAGGGATATCCGCAGCTAATGAAAAATACGGCAATAAAGAGAAGGACGGATATTCGAACAATTCATTCTCATCTTTTCTTTCGGCACAAGTTTTTGATAATTTGAAATTTAGCTTGAATTATCGACATACAAATTCTTCAACCGATTTGGATCACGGAACACAATTCGGAGATGACCCAAACTACACTTATGATATTGAAGAAAATATTTTTAATGCTGCGGTTAATTATGGTTTATTCGATAACAAATGGAAACAAAAATTTAGCGGTTCGGTTCTTAGAAGAATAAGCAAATCAATCGACGAACCGGATAATAATAATCCCGGTTCGGCTACAAATTTTACAAATGCAACTAGAACCAAATTTGAATGGCTTAATAATCTTACATTCATCCCTTACAACATCGTAACAATAGGATTAGAAACCGAGTCAGAAAAAGCCAACACAGAATATTTTTCTATGAGTGAATGGGGACCTTTCGAAAGTGTTTTCCCATCGCAAGAGATGCGTACTAATTCTGCATTTTTACAAAACCAGTTAATACTTGACGGCGGTTTTTCTGCAATAGCCGGATTTAGAATTGACCACAATGAAAAGTTTGGTAATCATTCAACTTATAAATTTGGCGCTAGTTATTTTTATGATGCGACCGGAACAAAATTAAAAGCAAATTATGGAACCGGCTTCAAAGCACCTTCACTCTTTTATTTATTTGATCCCGCATTCGGAAATCCAAATCTTAAACCTGAAGAAAATAAAGGCTGGGATATCGGCTTTGAGCAATATTTCTTCGGAAACGGATTTTCTTTTGGTGCAACTTATTTCTCGATGAAGTTTGAAAACATGTTCGGGTTTGATCAAAATTTTGTAACCATAAATATCAATGAAGCAAAAACAAATGGTGTAGAAACGTTTGCAACATATAGCCATGATGAATTTTATGTTCACTTGACTTATACATATACAAATGCGATAGATCTAAGCAACGACACAGAGGAACAATTAATTCGTCGACCCAATGATAAGTTAACTTTATCTGTTTCTTATTCTCCATTAGAAAAACTAAACTTGAATTCAACCATAAGATACATCGGAAAGCGAACGGATGAAGATTTCTCGGCATTCCCCTCGGCTACCGTTGTTTTAAGCGATTACACGATTATGGATTTTACGGTGAATTATAAAATTCTTTCAAATCTTACATTGTTCGGACGAATTGAAAATTTATTTGATAAAGATTACGAAGAAGTTCTTTATTACGGAACACCGGGAAGAAGTTTTTATGCTGGAATTACATTTGATCTAAGTTTTGAGTAAAGATTAGAAATCCCCGGGATTTTTCAGAAATAAAATGATGGCAAAAAATTTCTTGTCCATCAAATCAGTTGATAAATCCCGGGGATTTGTTTTACTTAATTATACCGCTTTTAAATCTGCCGCCTGTTTTCATCGGATCTTCCGAATATCCGAGAGATTTTAAGTCGAGACGTTTTCCTTCTTTCACACCATGACATTCAATACATTTTACTGCTTCATCAGCTGGTGCAACCATATGGTTTAACGGCCAATACATTTCCGTTTCGATAAATTCAACTTCACCGGAAAATTCTAATCCAACTTTTTCCATTCCTATTTTTGAAGCGTTAACCCAATCGTAAGTTTTCCAGTAACCTTCCTTACCAAACAAATGAGGTACTATTAAATATTTATTTACCGGGTCAAATGGTTGTTTTCCTTTCATAACTTTAAATGGATATATCTTCGCATTCTGATCACTAATATCACCATTAGTTTTATTCAGCTTCACAATTTTACTATCTACTGCATCACCTATCAAATGTAGATCGGCGCTGCCATTGTACCATGAATAAACGGGAGTTACATTTTTCTCCCAGATAAATTCGCCTTTCATTTTTGAATAAGTCTCTTTACCGTTTTCGTCTAATGATTTTTCTCTTTCTTCTCCGGCTTTTGACCAGTCCCACCAAGTTTTAGTCGGTTCAACTTTTGCAAACTGGGGAATGTGACAGGTTTCGCATGCGACAGTTTTTAAATGTCTATTTAGAATTTCTTTTTCATGAACTTCACCTTTGTGGCAATTTTCACATGAAAGATTATGAGTTCCGCTCGCCATTGAAGCATGTGACGATCCTAAAATATTATGATCTCCTTTGCTGTGGCAATCTTCGCAAGTGAATCCTAATCCGCCCATGTGTACATCTATATCCGGTGAAGGATCGTATAAACTATCATCTAGATCACCATGTTTAACTCCGGCACCACCGCCGCCGTCAAAGTGACAGCTTCCACAATTTTGTCGGTTTGGAGTTCCAACACTTTTTGCCGATGCTAATAGATCAACATTTTTGGCGGGCATTCCGGCAGCAGTTGGTTCTTTCTTATAATTACCGGTTTGATCGTGACAAACAAGGCAGTCAATATTGTCTGCTTTTGTGAAATCGAATGATTCGTCTTCCCAGCCATAACCGATATGACAGCTTGTGCATCTAGGTTCATTTGATGCAACCGCTATGCAAAAATTATTAATGATATTTTTCTTACCAAGCTGCTGTCCTTCATATTTACCGGACTCAATTTTATCTCCCATCCATAACCAGTGTCGGCTGTTCATGATTTCATTAGATACATCATGACATTCAAGACATCGAATCGTCACATCTTGCGGTCTTTCGAATGGTCCTCTGATAAATTTGGAATGATCTTGAGCAAAAACAAAAGTTGTGGCTAAAAGTAAAATTATAACGGGAAAATTCTTCATTGCTACCTCAATAAATTAAAATCGGACATGATCAACTTAGTTAATCCACCGCTAAAATTCTACTTTGTCTCTGATATTTTCTGCGTGATGTAGTAGGGACAAGTCGCGACTTGTCCCTACAAATAAAAATGGAGAGATTAAAAACTTATTTTACGAGCAACATTTTCTTTGTCTGTGTAAAATTTCCGACAGTTATTTTATAAAAATATGTACCACTAGATAAATCCGAACCATTAAATTTGACTTCGTATGTGCCAGGTGATTTAACCTCATTTACTAATATCTTCACTTCTCTTCCGAGAATATCATACA
>QZJX01000110.1 GCA_003599395.1 Ignavibacteriales bacterium
TTATCTAGTTTATTTTAATAGTACTTTAGACTGGGAAAGTAAGAAACAGCCCTGGAAGCTTGGTTATGAACCATTCGTAAAAGGACATTATTTTGAATTTAATGTCGGAAAAGAAAATATCAAGAAAAACGGATTCAATTTTTTCTGGTCTATTGGAATATGTGTAAGTGCCGCTAAAGAAGCACATATTCTTGTAAGTCCATCACTGAAAGGAGGCGTTAATTTTAATTTTTAGGTTGAATAAAGATAGATAATCTTTTCTCGGCTGAGAGGACCATTCCTCGATATGGGTAGTATTTTAATTTACAAAAAAAGTAAAAATAATTTTAAAACTATAAGAGACTAGAATGCAAAAAATAAAAACAATTTTTTTGATAATAGTGCTAAGCGGTATAAGTCTGTTGGGATTTCAACAAACAAATAAAAGTATTGATAGTCTATTTGCTCTTATGGATAAAGTAAGTTTAAATACGCAGAATGATTACGAAATGATAAAAGATTTACAATCTGATACAACATTTATAATAAAATTGGAAAATTACCTATACCAGTGTTATGCTTTTTGGCCGATGGAATTTGAAAGAGAATTACTTGAAAGAATTGAAAGTTGGGAAAAGTCACAAGAGAAACAGAGTATAAAACCAAACATTTTATTGGATTCACTCAAAAATCAGCTCATTATTAGATACGGTAAAAAGTATGTATTATACCTGGAAACACCATATTTCCTTAAAATAAGAGCATTAGACATACAACGATCTGAGTATGATGCAAGTAGACTAGGAAGAGAAATAAAAGTCCCCAAGATAGATATTGTGGTTGAAGTAATTGATGTGCTTAAAGGTAATCACGCCTACTCAAATGGGGATATTATAACCGTAAGTTACCTGCCTCATACATTTAAAGAATCACCGCAACCAAATTTTGAAATAAATTCTATTTATGCCTTTCCATTAAAGCACTGGTTTAGACCGTCAATGGCTAATTATGATGAACTAATGATGAAATTAAACGGACTGGATACATTTTATAAAATTGAGAATGGGAATGTGACCATGCCTCTCTTGTACTCAGAAAATAATCAAAAATCTTGGATCGATTTTAAAAAAATACTAGAGAAAGAATATTTTTTTAGGGAAAATGAATTTAAGGGGGTGAATAAGTGAAAAGAATAGAATTCGTATTAATTTTCTTCCTCAGTTCTGTATCATTTTATTTCACTAAACAATGTCCAATTGATTTCACTAGGTTTATTTTCTCTTAATGCGATTCATTAATGATAGTTTCACGGCTGTCGAGTTCATTCATCGACATAGGTAAAAGTTTATTTTAAAAAATTAACTATCTCAAAACCGGCAAAATTATTTAAAAGATAATCAATCGGTATTCAGTTTATATTTCCAGTCTACCCCAAATTGTTTTCTTCTCTCACTTCAAATTAACCCTTGCTATGTTACGTAAATTAATCAAAAATACCCTTGTTATGCTGCAAAAAATTATTAAATTTACCCTTGTTATATTACATAAAGGTGAGAATTGATAAAAAGAAACATATATGAAGATCTTCTGAAGTGGAAAGAAAATCCCTCACGGAAACCGCTAATTATACGCGGAGCAAGGCAAGTTGGAAAAACTACTTTAATAAAGTCATTTGCAGAAGGATATAAATATAAAATTCTACTTAATCTTGAAAAATCATCTGATAAACAAATTTTTGAAGAATTTAATAATGTTAAAGACATTATTGATGTTCTTCTCTTAAAGTACAATTTAACTACCGAGAATATAGATGGGTTACTTCTTTTTATTGATGAAATACAAGAATCTCCTAGAGCGATAAAATTATTGAGATACTTTTATGAAGAGTACCCGAAGATTCACGTAATTGCCGCAGGGTCACTTTTGGAATTTTCCTTAAAAGAAATAGAAAATTTTCCGGTAGGTAGAGTTGAGTATCTCTATATGCATCCAATTAATTTTTTAGAATACTTAAGTGCTATAGGAAACCGTAATATTCTTATGCAGCTAAATAAGATTCCGGTTGAAAAAAATGCTCATTCAGTTTTGATGGAACTTTTTAATAATTATGCAATAATTGGTGGAATGCCGGAAATAATAAAAACTTATGTTGAAAAGAGAAGTTTGGCAGACTTAAAAAGGATTTATGAGAGTCTTTGGGAAACTTTCAAAGATGATATGACAAAGTATGCATCAAATAAGACAGAGTTGAATGTAATACGGCACATAGTAAATACTGCTTATCTCAACTTAGATGAACGAGTTAAATTTCAAAATTTCGGAAACTCAAATTATAGATCGCGTGAAGTCGGTGAAGCAATGAGAACATTGGAAAGTGCAAGATTTTTATTTTTAATATATCCTTCAACAGAAGTGCAAATTCCGATAAAACCGGATATGAAAAAATCACCGCGATTACAGTTTTTGGATACCGGATTAATTAATTATAAAAACGGGATTCAAAATGAACTTTTAGCGATTAAAGACTTGAGTACATATTACAAAGGATATTTAATTCCACATATTGTTACACAAGAAGTTATTTCTGTAAACAATTTAACTAATACTAAACCAAATTTTTGGGTGAGAGAAAAAACTCAATCATCAGCGGAGGTTGATTTATTAATTCCATTTCAAGGGAAAGTAATTCCAGTCGAAATTAAATCGGGAAGTGTCGGTAAGCTAAGGTCGCTACATCAGTTTATGGAAAGAACAAATCATAAATTTGCTGTGCGGATTTACGGTGGTGAATTTTCAGTTCAAAAAGTAGTATCGCCAAATAAAAAAGAATTTCTATTGATGAATATGCCTTATTATTTGGGGACAAAAATTTTTGATTATCTAGAGTATTTTATTACAAGTAATTGATTATGAGCTGGGACAGAGTAGCAGCTTATAATCAATTAAGAATAGAAGAAAATTAAAAAGATATCAAGCACTATTGCTTGATCGAAATTTTCTAGCAGCATCTTCTAATTTAATTCATCTCAAATATTTCTCAAACCACTCCTTCCTCATTCTATCAACTTCTTTTCTGTGTCCTTTCAAGAAATGATCTCCGTTTTTAAGCATGACTAACTCGAAAGGTATATTGTACTCCAAAAGTTTATAAGAAAGATCGAGTGAATCGTGAGGTAAAACTCTGTTATCCGCAGTGCCGTGTATCAATAAAAGGGGAGTGTTCTTTGAGAGCTTATCCGCAAAATTTACAATTGATCTCGATTCACATTTTTGATTGAAGCTGCCGGTCCCGTGTTTACCCATAGTAACTTCATATAATTTTTTCATGAATTTACTTTCATCGGAATTACAGCGAAGATTAGCGATGCCGCCGGTTACAATTGCACAATTAAAATCATGATCTTTTGTTAATGTTAAATAAGTCATCATACCGCCGCGGCTCCAGCCTTCAATTCCCCAATTATTTGTGTCCGCACATTCAATTTCTTCTGCAACGGATTTTAAATTTATTACATCATTTATATCACTTCCGCCGAACTCATCATTTCCTTCACCACCATCATTACCACGATATTGGGATGTAAGAACAACATAACCCCAACTTGCAAGCTGACCGAAAATTCCTCGTGCGTTAAAAGAATCAATCGCACCGGCATTACCTATTCCGCCGCGACACCAAATTATACATGGATATTTTTTTGAATCGTCTTTCGGCTTTGCGATATATCCTTTCACTTTCAAACTATCGGATTCATAAGTGATCTTTTCCACGGTTGTATTATCTATAGTTTCATTTCCCCAACCGCTTCGTATCATCTTCTCTTGAATAGGGGATAGTTCGATTACTTTTCTATCAATAATTTTTGACATGATTTCTCTTAGTAAAATGTGTTAAATTTGTTCGTGCTTAAATAACAAAGATACTCATACAATAAAAATATGTCTAAAAAGAAAAAGGTTATCAAAAAAAATTATATGCCGCATTATATTACATTGTTTTTAGTGCTATTGATCGGGGGATATTTCATGTTCGGTAATTCAAACGATGAATCCGCAGAAAATAAATTTTCCGGTTATCAACAGTTTGATTTCAGAAAAGACGGTGAACTTACTTTTCAAAACTCGGAAGGAAAGTTTATCTCTAAAATTGATGTCGAAATTGCCGATGATTTAGTGGAACGCGCTGTTGGCTTAATGTATCGCGAAAAATTAGAATTTGATCAAGGTATGCTTTTCATATTTCCAACAGAAGAATATCAATCATTTTGGATGAAGAATACTGTACTTCCGCTCGACATACTATTCGTAAATAAAAAAATGGAAATTGTCACTATCCATAGAGACACAACACCTTTTGCCGAAACATCTTATCCATCCACTGCTCCTTCGATTTATGTCGTAGAAGTCAACGCCGGATACACCGAACAATTTGGAATTAAAGAAGGTGATAAAATTAGCTGGAGATTGAATTAACAATAATTTATTTAGGAAATTGATTTACTTATAATTATATATGAAACCGATTTTTTTAATGGATTTGTAACTTGAGAAGTACGTTTTTGCATAGAATATTTTTATTACTGTTTGTATTCCAAATTACAACAGTTATACCATTTCATTCACTTGGATTAAAAGATAAATCTCCCGAAGCTGTCATTACTTTTGCAAACGAATCTGATGAACTACTTCCAAATAATTTTCGCTTAACAAAAAGAATTTCCGAACGAACAATTGAATATAAAATCAGCGATTCTGAACAAGCTGCTACTTGTAGTAAAGGAGCATCGATTTTTTATATTCACAATCAGTTTTTACCTCGATCGTTATCACTTCAAATAATTCATACTAGTTGCAGTACTTCGTACTTTTCATCGGCAATCTGAGTTTTATTGAAATATCGTCTGTAGTAAAAAAAAATATTTCATTTAAAACTTGGAGAATAAAATGAGTACGCAAAAGAAGAATCAACTGAATACTGATAAAACAACCGATTTTAGTTTTTATGTCATGGTTGGTGCTTTAGGAATAGGATTTCTTGTTTCGATAGGATTTGTGATCTTTTCTTTATTTTAATTATACAGGAAATAAAAACCCAACTTCTCTAAGAAGTTGGGTTTTTTGATATTTACTTATTTATTTTGTTCGGCAATTAGGTTTAACGCGCTTCCGGCTCGGAACCACTTTATTTGATTTTCATTATAAGTATGATGCAATTTAACTTCTTCAACCGATCCGTCCTTATGATGAATCTTAAGAGTCAATTGTTTACCAGGAGCTAATTCTTTTAAGCCGATTATACTTAGTCTATCATCCTCTTGAATTTTATCATAATCACTTGGATTTGCAAAAGTAAGCGGAAGCATCCCTTGTTTTTTCAGGTTTGTTTCGTGAATTCTCGCAAAACTTTTTACAATAATTGCTTTGCCATTTAAGAAACGAGGTTCCATTGCGGCATGTTCACGACTTGAACCTTCGCCGTAGTTTTCATCACCTACAACAACCCAACCAAAACCTTCGGCTTTATAATCACGAGCAACTTGCTGAACTTGTTTGTATTCGCCGGTTAATAGATTTTTAGTTTCACCGGCTTTTCCTGTATAAGCATTAATTGCACCGAGGAACATATTGTTGGAAATGTTATCTAAGTGTCCACGGAATCTCAACCAAGGACCAGCCATCGAAATATGATCGGTAGTACATTTACCTTGTGCTTTTAGTAATAATGGAAGTTCGTTGTAATCTTCACCATTCCAGGGTTCAAATTTTTCAAGGAACTGAAGTCTTTCACTATCATCTTGAATAATAACATCAGTTTCCGGATGACCTTCACCTCCGGGTACATAGCCACTTTCGCCTTTATCAAATCCTTTTGTCGGAAGTTCTAATCCTTTTGGCGGATCTAATTTTATTTTTTCACCTTTTTCATTTTCTAATTCATCAGTTTCAGGATTGAAAGATAATCTTCCGGCTAATGCTAGAACGGTCGTTAATTCAGGACTTGCAACGAATGCGAGAGTTTCCGGATTACCGTCGTTTCGTTTGGCAAAGTTTCGGTTAAACGAAGTGACGATTGTATTTCTTTCACCTTTCTGAATGTCCATTCGTTTCCACATACCAATACACGGACCACAAGCGTTTGCCAAGACAAGTCCACCCACATCAGTTAAAGTTTTTAATTGGCCATCGCGCTCAATTGTTGCTCTTACTTGTTCGGAGCCGGGTGTAATTGTGAATTGTGATTTAGTTTTTAATCCTTTATCCAACGCTTGTTTTGCTATACTTGCAGCGCGGTCAATATCTTCATAACTAGAGTTTGTACAGCTTCCTATTAATGCTACACTAATTTTATCCGGGTAACCTTCTTTTTCAACGGCTTCTTTAATTTTTGATATCGGCCAAGCCAAATCCGGTGTGAATGGACCGTTTAAGTGCGGTTCTAATTCACTTAGATTTATTTCTATAACTTGATCATAGTATTTTTCAGGATTAGCGTGAACTTCATCATCAGATTTAAGTAAGTCTTTATATTTTTCTGCAAGTTCGGCAACATCGTTTCTATCGGTTGCTCGTAAATACTCAACCATTTTATTGTCGAATTCAAAGATTGAAGTAGTTGCTCCGATTTCTGCGCCCATATTACAAATGGTTCCTTTACCCGTGCAAGATAAAGTTTGTGCTCCATCACCAAAGTATTCGACTATCGCACCGGTTCCGCCTTTTACAGTAAGAATTCCGGCAACTTTTAAGATAACATCTTTTGCCGAAGTCCAACCATTCAATTTACCTGTTAGTTTAACACCGATAAGTTTCGGCCATTTCAATTCCCACGGCATTCCTGCCATAACATCAACTGCATCTGCACCGCCCACACCGATTGCAATCATCCCGAGACCACCAGCATTCGGAGTGTGTGAATCTGTCCCGATCATCATTCCACCGGGGAATGCATAATTTTCTAGGACAACTTGGTGAATAATACCGGCACCCGGTCTCCAAAATCCTACACCGAATTTTTTTGAAATACTTTCTAAGAAATCAAACACTTCCTTGTTCTCGTCTTTAGAACGAAGTAGATCATCTTTTGCACCAACTTGTGCTTGAATTAAGTGATCGCAATGAACTGTTGAAGGAACGGCAGCCGTTTTTCTTCCTGAGTGCATAAATTGCAACAAAGCCATTTGAGCCGTTGCATCCTGCATTGCAACTCTATCGGGAGATAAGTCGGCGTAATCTTTTCCTTTTGCAAGTTCTTTTTTAGGTGAATCCCATAAATGTGCATAAAGAATTTTTTCAGAATAAGTCATTGGCCGGTTAAGTACTTTGCGGGCAGATTCTTGTTTTTCTCTCATACCCTCGAAAACTTTTTGTATCATATCTAAATTTTCAGTCATTTTATCACCTTTTGTATTTTAATTTGTGCGAATATAGTGAAAATGAGGGACTTTTTCTCAGTGGGATTTTGTAAAGCGACGATCCCTCGTTGCTTACCCTAACTTATTTGGTAACCCCAAAGCAAGCGACCAACGATGGCCGCTTTACAATTTAATACAAACCCTTTTCAACCAGCTCACAAATAATATGAGCCACTGTTATATGACCTTCTTGAATTCTTTGAGTATTTGTGGAGGGGATAATAATTGGAATATCAACTTTGTCTTTACACTTTCCACCGGTTCCGCCGAGGAAACCGATTACCTTCATTCCTTTTTCTTTTGCTTTATCTATGGCAAGTAAAATATTTTTTGAGTTTCCGCTTGTAGAAATTGCAATTAATACATCACCGGTTTGACCGAGACCTTCAACATTTCTCGCAAACACATTTTCAAATCCAATGTCGTTACCGCCGGCTGTCAGGTTTGATGTATCGGTTGTTAAGGCTATTGCGGGAATTGCCGGACGATTAATTTCGTGAGATAATCTTATCATAAATTCCGCAGCTATGTGCTGACTATCGGCTGCGCTTCCTCCGTTTCCGCAGAGTAAAAGTTTATGTCCGTTCTTAAATGCCTCAATCAAAATATCAACCGAGTGTAGGATTTCAGTCGAACATTCTTTCTCAATCTGCAGTTTTACTTCTGCACTTTCCGTGAGTGATTCGTGTATGAATTTTTGTTTATCCATCAGCATAATTATTTAGACTTAGTTTTGAAATAATTTCTTTATCGAATGTAATAAATTCCGTTTTGAATTCGTTAGCGACTTGAATGTAAATTGAATCCAAACTTTTTAATCCATATTGTAAACTTAATTCTATTGAATCCATTAAACGTTTTTCGTTAAGTTCAATACTTTGGAAATGAGTTAGTCTGCTTAATTCTTTTATTACGCTGTTGACTAACTTGTGATTATTAGTACGTCTTTTAATTGCACTGGAAATTTCAAGTAAAGTAATACTAGGTTGGTAACAGAGAATCTTATGTTCTAATATTTTTCCCCATAATATTTTTGCTCGATCAGAGTAAACTTCAGTCTTTAATAGATAGGAAATTATTACAGAACTATCTACAGTATAAATTTTTTTTTCACTTACTACGTTGAGCACGTATTTCCTCTAATGCAGTGAGTTTATTATCCCATGCCTTGGAAATCTCTTCTCGTAACTTTTCCCATCTTTGAATAGTTTTTCGAACTTCAGGACCAGGCTTTTTTTTATGTTTTTTCTCTTTTTCCATTACTTAATATTCCTTTGGAATTGAACTTATGAAAAAATTCGTTAAATCTCATGCGGCACTTTTTTATGCACCGCATCCGCAAACTCTTTTATTTTATTCCAATTACTTTCATCTTCAAAATGATTACCAGCAACAATTATGCTTGCACCATTTTGCACTTTTTCACCGGCTGTTTGAGCGTCTTTTAATCCACCGCCGACTATGACAGGAATTGAACAAGTTTTTGAAACCAATTTAACCATTTCATTTGGAACTGAATCTTCCGCGCCGGATCCGGCTTCCAGATAAATTAATTTCATACCCATAAATTCTGCGGCTAGTGCTGTTGATGCAGCAATTTCAGGTTTACTTCTCGGAATTGGAAAACTATTACTTATATATTGAGCCGCGGTTAGTTTACCAGATTCAATCAACATGTAACCTGTTGAAATTGTCTCAACACCGATTTTCTTTATATAAGGTGCGGCTAAAACATGTTTACCAATTAACTGATCGGCATTTCTGCCGCTTATAACTGAAATAAATAATAGTGCATCGGCATTATTTGTTATTTGTTCAACACCACCGGGAAATGTAATTACCGGCAGCGAACAATTTGATTTAATCATTTTAACCGTTTCGTAAATATTGCCATCGATGAGCAGACTTCCGCCAATTAAAAATCCATCTACTCCGGATCTTTCACAATGTTTTACAAACTCAGCAGTTTTATCTTTTGAAAGTTTATCCGGATCGATTAAGATTAAAAATGCCGCACCTTTTTTTGCGATCGTATCTTGTAAATATTGATATGTTTTCAATTGCTTTGTTCTTTATTATAATTGAATTGAAAAATAAGAAAGATTAACAAAATTCTCGTATAATTAAATTATTTTATAATATGGCTAAAAAAAGAAATGTAAAAGATAATTTTAACTTTCCAAGTCATTGTGATTTTTCATGTAAACACGCTGATTTCACCGATCCGAATTCTATTGGAGCTTGCAGAAAAGAATTAGCTGTCTGGTGCAAACATTTTAAACGATACAACAACAAACACAATAAATGTTTTGCAGTAAATTAATTTTCGATTGTAGCTTTATAGAATTCGTATAGTTTCATTTTCATGTCATCTTTCCATAAGATCGTATATTTTATCTCAGCACCTTTCACTGTCATTTTCGCGTCCATTGATTCAAAAATATCGATAATTGTTTCTTCCGGAAGAATCACTGTTATAGTTTCGGTTGGTCCTTGGAGATTATAAAGATCTCTTAACGGCGGTCTATCTGGAAAATATTCTTTTTCAACTCCGTCAATTGTGAAAATCATTTTTTCAAAAAACGGCCATTGAGTTGTCACGTACGAATTTGAGATGCTGTAAGTTTTTTTATCCTTTTCACGGTAACAGAATAATTGTATCTCAGTAAAGAATGTTTGAGCTTCATATTCACTTTTGACTTGCAGTTTAGGTGTGTTATAAGTAATGATATCAGGATTTGTTTCTGAAACATTTTTAGTAACATCAAATCCACCGCATGAAATAACTAAGAAAGCCAGAATAAATGTAAGAGCTAAATTTTTCATATTTTTTTGTCATTGATAATTATTAATTGATAAAAATTACTCTATTCTTTTTTACTATCCAAACCTTAAGAGGGAGATCACATAATGTCCAAATATCGACTTACTGTTTATGAAAAATCAACATGTACAACGTGCAGAAAGCTTGCCAAAAAGTTAACGGAATATGGAGTTGAGTTTGAAAAAGTGAATTATTACATCGAACCTTTTTCAAAGATAAAATTGAAAGCACTCTTAAAGAAAATGAATCTGAAACCGAGTGAGCTTTTGAGAAGGAAAGGTGACCCGTTTAAGAAATTGGATTTTAAAAACAATTCTTATACAGAGGAACAGATTTTGGACTTCATGATTGCAGATCATGATTTAATCGAAAGACCGATTGTCGAGAAGGGCAATAAAGCAATTTTGGCCAGACCAATTGATAAAATCGACGAACTTTTCTGACGCCATTTTAATTTGCTATTGATGTCCGATTAAGATTATTTTTAGACTAAACTTTCAGAAAAGGTGTATGAAAAATACAATTCTCTTATGGTTGATTGCTGTTGTAATCACCATTTCATCCGCGGTATATCAGCGAATAACCGGCCCAACTTACCCGCTTAGCGGAAAAGTTACAATCAACGAAAAAACAATTAATTACAAACTTCTTAGAACATTTGGCGGAACAGAGGATGCTCCCGTTGAGATAGAGATAGATGATGCTTCGGTCAGCGGAACGCTTTATTGGAAGAGATTCAAAACTGATGATGAATTTATTCCGGTTCCAATGAAAAGAGTTGGAGAAAAATTAATTGCTGATTTACCCAACCAACCTCCGGCAGGCAAGCTTGAATATTATATTGAAATGAACGATGAAAAAATTCCCGCCAAACAAAATGTAGTTATTCGATTTAAGGGAGACGTACCACCATGGCTTTTAATTCCTCATGTCATCGGTATGTTTGCCGCAATGTTATTAGCTACTAGAACCGGATTAGAGTTTTTTAGAAAAGGGAAGGACAATTTATTAAAACTAACTTATTGGACACTCAGCTTGTTACTTTTAGGAGGTTTTGTTCTTGGTCCGGCGGTACAATTATATGCTTTTGGCGCATGGTGGACGGGATTCCCATTCGGTACGGATTTAACCGACAACAAAACTCTTATCGCTCTTACCGCTTGGTTGATTGCCTTTTTTATGTACAAAAAATCAAATAGACCTAAAACTTGGGCTCTCGGTGCTGCAATTGTTATGCTGATAGTATATTTAATTCCGCATAGCTTACTCGGCTCCGAACTCGATTATAATAAACTCGACGAACAACAAATTGAGATGCAATCTTCAACCATGGAGTGATGATGAAAAAATTATTTTTATTTGGCTGCTTATTTTTTGCGTCAATTATTTTTGCGCAAGAATTTGATCAAAGTTTTATTGCACTTAAATCAACAGGTGTAAAAGAATTCCTACAAAAATTTCCCGAATATGATGGAAGAGGAACATTAATTTTAGTTATGGATTCCGGTGTTGATTTCGGAATTGATGGATTGACCACAACTACAACAGGCGAGAAGAAAGTCCTTGATGTTCAAGACTTTTCAGGCGAAGGTGATTTTTATTATTTAGAAGCCGAAATTGATGAAGAACGTGATACATTATTTATCTATAACGAAAAAGAAAAATTAAAAGTAAAAGTTCACCAGAATAATCTTCTTTCTAATAATGAGGAGTTTTTTATTGGGGCAATTGATGAACAACATTGGAAAAATTCTTCTTCAGGAACAACCGATTTAGATAATAATGGTAAGACCGACGATAAATTTGTTTTTATCGTTTTCAAACCAACCGATTCTGAAAACTGGGTTGTTTATCTTGATTCAAATAATGACGGAATGCTTGACGATGAAAAGCCTATAATGAATTATAAAATTAACCAAGATGATTTTATTATCAAAACAGTAGTTGATGAACCACAATACACAATGGGACTAAACATTTTCCCGGAAGATAAAAAAGTTGTCTTCCACTATGATGGAGTATCTCATGGAACACATTGTGCCGGTATTGCTTTGGGAAATAAAATAGGTAATGATGAATTTTACGGTGTTGCACCGGGCGCTTTTTTAGGAAGCTTAAAAATCGGAAGTAGTATTTATTCTGGTGGTGCAACAACCGCAGGAAGTATGAAGGATGCATATGATTATGCTGACAAATTATCACGTGAACTTGATATGCCGATTATTATCAACATGAGTTATGGAATTGGATCGGAGATACATGGTCTAGCTGAAATGGAAAAGTATCTTGATAAACTTGTTAGTGCAAACCCAAATTTATACATCTCGGTCTCAGCCGGAAATGAAGGTCCGGGAATTTCTACTGTAGGATTACCATCATCATCTAATTCTGTTTTTGTTTCGGGTGCGGTATTGGCAAAAGAAGTTGGACATGATCTTTACAGTGCACCAATTGATAGAGATGTTATTTTACATTTCAGTTCACGCGGCGGTGAAGTAAACAAGCCTGATCTGGTTTCACCGGGTGCTGCAACCTCAACCGTTCCTTATTGGACTCGCGGCGATAGATTCTGGGGAACAAGTATGGCTGCACCATATACTGCCGGAGTTATGTCTTTACTTTTAAGCGCGATGAAAGTGGAACATCCTGATATAAAAGTACCTTCACTTGTTTTGTATAAAGCTATGAGAGAAAGTGCTGTCCCATTACAAGAATATGATCCGATAGATCAAGGCGGTGGATTGATAAATGTAATGAATGCTTATGAGTTGTTGAAAAAATATATCAAAGATGGCGAGATTAATAAATTTGAGACATATACCATTTCTTCCGATGCGCCAACCACACCAAGTGGAAAAGCTGATCAACTTTATATTAGAAATGGTTCATACTTAACCGGTGTTGAAAAGTTTACTTATTCGATCGCCAGAAATAATTTCAATAAAACAGATAAATTTTTCAGATCATACAATATTAAAAGTGAAGCCGATTGGATCATTACGATATCGAATAAAACTTACATTCGTAACGATCAAAAAGCGCAGGTTACAGTTCAGTTCGATAAATCAAAATTAAATAAGCCGGGATTATATAGCGGAAAAGTTGTGGCGTACAGAAGTGACAATTCAAAGTTCCCAGAATTTGAAATGATAGCAACTGTTGTTTTACCACATAAGTTTACACCGGAAAATAAATATCGACTAAAAACTTCTGGTAAATTAGCTCCCGCTGAAATAAATAGATATTTCTTGGAGGTACCTCCAGCCGCTTCTTCTATGAAAGTAACTCTTTCATATGATGAAGGAAAATATTGCAATACATGGTATTCGTTGCATGATCCTGAAGGAAGAGGAGTTGGCGGAATTCGTGCACTTGAATCTGAAAAAGGAGTTAATTCATCGGAAAGATTTTATTATGATCTAATTCCGGGAGTTTATGAGTTGGTTGTAGTTGGCCAATTCACAGCCGTTGATTCAGTTGATTATAATTTAGATATTGAATTCCAATCAATCCAAATTGTGGAAGGCAATAAAGTTGAAAAACTGCAAAGTAATGTGACGGTTGTAAATAATTACAGTGATGTCCTTCGGTATAAATTATCCGGCGCAATTACCGGCTACGAAAAAGAATATACAGTAGAATTTAAGGATGAAGAAATTGTTGGTCATAAATTTTCCTTTAAAGAAGATGAAGATGAAAAAATATTCGAGCTTTCAGTTTCTCCCGAGCATTTCAATAAAGTTACAGATTTTGCTGTAGTCATTTATAATAGTGAGGGGAAAATTGTCTCGAATACCGGGTTCGGTTATAAAGACGCTTCAATTTCATTATCCAATAGTAGTAAAGAAAATACGGAGTACACATTAACTTTTGTTCCGGCGTTTGTTGATACAGTGAGTGAACTAAATGTGTTTGTAAAAGAAATTACAAACCTTAAAGAGGAAAAGTCATTTAAAGTAACAAATAAGTCTTCATCGAATATCGTATTATATCCATCAACTCCGGAACAATTTATCTTGGATATAGATTTTTCTGAAAGTAACTTTGACGAAAATGTATCACCGATTGGTAAAATTAAATTTGAAAACTCTAATGGTAAAGTTGAATATGAATTACCTATATATATCAATTTCTAAATAGGAGAGAATAAATGAGTCAGCATGAGCATCAACAGACGATTGTAGGACTTCCGGAGAATGCGTATTTCGAACTGAAACCAGGTGAAGAATACGTCCCGATAATGTCTCCAACTAAGGATTATCCGGAAGTTAGTGCATACTCGGTTACACTCGGTTTAATTATGGCGGTTCTCTTTTCTGCTGCAGCAGCCTACCTTGGTTTAAAAATTGGGCAGGTGTTTGAAGCAGCTATACCGATTGCAATTATTGCAGTTGGACTATCTACTTTAATTAAGAGAAATAAAGCTCTAGGTGAAAATGTAATTATTCAATCGATCGGTTCAACCTCGGGCTCCGTTGTCGCCGGAGCAATATTCACAATTCCCGCGTTATACATTTTAAATTTGGAAGCGGATTTCTTCCAAGTATTTATGGCATCTTTACTTGGGGGTTTCCTAGGTATATTATTCCTTATTCCTTTTAGAAAATATTTCGTTGCGGAAATGCACGGGAAATTTCCTTTTCCTGAGGCTACTGCGACAACTGAGGTTCTAGTAGCCGGCGAAAAGGGAGGAAAGCAGGCAATCGTGCTTGTTGTCTCAGGTCTAATCGGCGGTATCTATGATTTCATTATTGCAACATTCGGATTGTGGAGTGAAGTTTTTTCCACAAGAGTTGTTGCATTCGGTGAACAGTTAGCGGATAAATTTAAATTAGTTTTCAAGATAAATGTCGGCGCCGCGGTTATGGGTCTTGGTTATATAGTTGGATTAAAATACACTGCTATTATAGCCGCGGGTTCATTTGTAGCATGGTTTGTGATAATCCCCATATTCTCTTACCTGGGCGATTATATAGCAATTCCGGTGGGTGCTAGTGCAACTTTGCTTATTAAAGATATGTCAGCCGAGCAAATATTCGGAAGTTATGTTCGTCATATAGGTATTGGTGGAATTGCCATGGCTGGTATAATCGGCATAGTTAGGTCATCAGGAATTATCAAGACTGCCTTTACCCTTGGTTTCAAGGAAATCTTTGGCAAGCATCAAAATGGTGATAATAATATTAGAACCAAACGTGATATTCCGATGGGGATCATTGCTGGAGGAATTGTTTTTACAGCAATTGTAATCTTTTTATTCTTCATGTTCGGAGTTGTTAATAATTTCACTCATGCTCTTGTTGGTCTTGTAATAGTAATGATAATATCTTTCTTGTTTACAACTGTTGCTGCAAATGCGATTGCAATCGTAGGTACAAACCCTGTTTCAGGTATGACTTTGATGACCCTCATCCTTTCATCAATAATATTAGTGAGTGTCGGACTGACCGGTGCGCCCGGGATGGTTTCTGCATTAATAATTGGTGGTGTTGTTTGTACCGCACTTTCCGTAGCCGGTGCGTTCATTACCGATTTAAAAATTGGATATTGGCTTGGTTCATCTCCATACAAACAAGAAAGATGGAAATTTTTAGGAACAGCGGTTTCAGCCGGTACAGTTGCTTGGGTTATCTTGATATTAAACGAAACTTATGGTTTTGTTGGCGAAGGAGCACTTGTTGCACCTCAAGCAAATGCAATGGCTGCAGTGATTCAACCTCTAATGTCAAACCAGCCTGCACCTTGGTTGATGTATGTTGCCGGTGCATTTATGGCTTTAATATTGACAATGATTGGAGTTCCGGCACTTGCATTTGCCTTAGGTATGTATTTACCTCTCGAATTAAATACTCCACTTTTAGTCGGAGGACTAATTTCACACTTTGTTTCAACCAGAAGTAAAGATGAAGCATTAAATAAATCACGTCGTGAACGCGGAACATTGATTGCGTCAGGATTTATTGCCGGCGGTGCATTAATGGGTGTTGTTGCCGCAATGTTGCGTTACTTCGGATTCGAATGGCACATGGATGATTGGGCAGCCTCTCACTCAGCTGAATTACTTGGTTTTGCTATGTTTGCATTACTAATCGGTTATATGATTTGGGATTCGTTAAGAGCTAAGAAAGAAGAATAGATTTAATACGAAAGTTTTAAGACAAACCCCGGCTGATTAATTTTGGTCGGGGTTTTTTTAATATTTAACTAACCGCATAGTTACTAACTAAGTGGTTAGTAACCATTTGGTTAGTAATTTGAATTTATTATATTTAGAATATGGAATCACCATTTCAATTTGGAAAGGTTGTTGAAGGAAACTACTTTACTAATCGGAAGGAGGACCTGAAGCATCTTATATCAAATTTTGACAATGGCATTAATACAATCCTTTTATCACCAAGAAGATGGGGTAAAACTTCACTAATTAAAAAAGCATTAGTAAAGTACAACAATAACAATAAGGTAAAGGTTTGTCTAATCGATTTATTTGGCGTCAGAACAGAAGATGAGTTCTTTTCTTTATTCGCAAGAGAAATTATTAAATCCACTTCAACAAAAGTTGAAGAATGGATTGCGTTATCAAAAGACTTTTTGAGTAGGGTAGCACCCCAAATAACCATTGGCACAGATCCTATCAACGATTTCAATATTAAGTTTAATCTAGAAAAAGATTCCAAAACTGCATCGGATATTCTAAACTTGCCGGAAAAAATAGCTGAGAAGAAAAATATCCATGTGATTTACTGTATTGATGAATTTCAAAATTTGAGCAGTTTTTCTGATTCTTTAAAATTTCAAAAACTGCTGAGATCAGTTTTTCAGAATCATAAAAAAGTCGTTTACTGTCTCTTTGGAAGCAAAAGACACATGATGTTGGAGCTATTTGAAAATAAGTCAATGCCTTTTTATAAGTTCGGTGATCTTTTGAATTTGGAAAAAATCGATAAAGTAGAACTTACTAAATTTATTGTCAGTCGCTTTAACTCAACAAAGAAAGATATTTCAGAAGCAATTGCTGAACTAATAGTTACCACAATGGATAGACACTCGTATTATGTTCAACAATTTTCTCATATTGTATGGAATAATACCGAATCAATTGTAACTGACAGAATATTTGAATATTCACTCAATAAATTACTTGAGCAAAATTCGATTCTATTTGAAAGAGAAATCGAAAATTTAAGTAACACTCAGATTAATTTTTTATCTGCTCTTGCAGATGAAGTGACTTCCGGATTCAGTTCTAAAGAAGTAGTATTGAATTATAAATTAGGGTCTTCTGCTAATGTGGTTAAAATAAAAAATGCTTTGATTGCTAAAGAAATTATAGACTTCGAAAACTCCAATATTGTTTTTGTTGATCCAGTATTCAAGTTGTGGTTTCAAAAATTTTATTTGAGAAAATAATAATGCTCAAAAACTACCTCAAACAAATAACTACTCTTTACAACAAAGACGAAGCTCGTGAAGAATCTTATTATGATTTTCTGAAAGTTTTATTAACTGATTTCTCCGATCAACATCGCAAAAGAAAAATTAATGTAACTATTCTTCCAAAAGCTACCGAAGCCGGCAACCCGGATTTTAAAGTTAACGACGGACACTGGAATCAAATAGGTTACATTGAAGCTAAAACAATCGGTACCGACTTAAACAAAATTGAAGACTCAGAACAACTCGAGCGCTACATTTCTACTTTTCCAAATGTGATGGTTACTAATTTTACAGAGTTCCGGTTTTATCGCGACGGTAAGTTTGTCGACAAAGTTGAAATTGCTCATTCAAAAAATATTACAAAACTCGGGGCGGTTCCGCCCGAGTTAAACGAAGATAAATTTTACGAACTACTCAATAATTTTCTCGATTATTCGATACCGAAAAAGTTCAACGCAAAATCTCTTGCTACCGAACTTGCTAAACGAACTCGTTTTCTAAAAGATCAAGTTGTTGCGCAGGAATTGAAAGCAAATAACAAGGATATTCAATCGTTTCACAATGCGTTTAAAGAATTTTTAATTGCCGGTATAGATGAAGACGAATTCGCTGATCTTTATTCGCAAACTATTACTTACGGACTTTTTGCTGCTCGTCTACGTGCCGATAAAAAATTCAACAGAAAATTAGCTTACGATTACATTCCTAAATCAATCGGTATTTTGCGCGATGTTTTTCGTTTTATTTCGAGTACCGATATTCCCGATCAAATGATTTCTATTGTTGATGATATTTCCGAAGTGCTTGAAGTTGCCGACACAAAGAAAATTTTAGAAGAATACTTTGTTCAAGGAAAGGGCAAAGACCCGGTACTTCATTTTTACGAGACATTCCTCGAAGTTTACGATCCCAAAACAAGAGAGAAGCGCGGAGTTTATTACACGCCTGAACCTGTTGTCTCTTTTATAGTTCGTTCGCTTCATCAAATTTTGAAAAATGAATTCGGTATTGCCGAAGGTTTAGCCGGAGATAACGTTACGCTTCTCGATCCCGCCGGAGGAACTCTAAGTTTTCTTGCGCAAGCGATTCAAAAAGCTGTTGAAGAGAAAGAAGAAAAATACGGAAAAGGGGTTGTAAAAGATTTTATCAGAAAAACTATTCTCAACAACTATCATGCTTTTGAATTAATGATGGCGCCTTACGCTATCGGACATATGAAAATGTCTTTTCTTCTTGAAGAACTCGGTTACAAACTTGCAGATGACGAACGTGTAAAATATTACCTTACCAACACACTCGATATGGAAGAACTTGAAGAAGCTAAATTTCCGGGTATGACTTCAATCTCGCATGAATCCCACGAAGCCGGCAAAGTTAAAAAACAAGTGCCCATTCTTGTTGTACTCGGTAATCCGCCTTATTCGGGACATTCATCAAATACCGGCGGATGGATTTCTTCCGAAATAAAAGAATATTACAAAGTTGACGGCAAACCGCTTGGCGAAAAAAATCCGAAATGGCTTCAGGATGATTACGTGAAATTTATCCGATTTGCGCAATGGAAGATTGACCAAGCCGGTACAGGTGTATTGGGGTTTATAACAAATCACAGTTATCTCGATAACCCAACTTTTAGAGGAATGCGCCAATCTTTAATGAACAGCTTTGATGAAATCTATATTCTCGATTTGCATGGCAATTCTTTAAAGAAAGAAAAAACACCCGACGGTGGTAAAGACGAAAATGTTTTTGATATTCGTCAGGGTGTTGCGATTGCATTTTTTATTAAAAAAGAAAAGAAGAAAAAGAAAGTTTTACATTCTGAAATTTACGGAACACGTGAAAAGAAATACGATTGGCTTGAAAAGAAAAATATAAACTCCGTTAAATGGAAAGAGCTGAAACCACAGAGCGAGTTTTATCTTTTTATTAATACTAATAATGAGCATCAATATATTTATAGGTCCTTTAAAAAAATTACAGAAATATTTCCCATCAATAATACGGGAATTGTTACTAAAAGAGATTCTTTCGTGATTGACTTTGAAACTATCCGGCTAAGAAACAGAATAAATGTATTCCTTGATTCTAAAAATAATGATGATTTTATTTCTCAATCACTTTCGTTAAGAATGAAAGATAAAGATAGATGGGATTTAAAAAATGCTCGAAAATCTGCGCAAAAAATTGAAAATCCAGAAGATTTTTATACAAAAATAAATTACCGACCCTTTGACCACAGGAGTATTTTTTATAATGAAACAGTTATTGCAAGACCAGTTTTTGATGTTATGAGACATATGTTTGGGTACGATAATATTGCGCTTATTACTGAGCGGAGGGTTCGAGGAGATAAATTTCATCATTGTTTTGTAACAAAAGCAATTTCAGACTTACATTCTATTGATATGCTCGGCGGTGGAAATATATTCCCTCTCTATCTCTATCCCGACACAACCAAAGAAGACTTATTCAGCGGTTCGGCTTCGGGCGAAAAAGAACCAAACATAGCACCGGAGATTTTTGAAAAACTTAATAAACAATACAAAATTACCCCTCCTAGCAGGAGGGGTGCCGAAGGCGGGGAGGTTGAAGAGATAACCCCCGAACAAATCTTTTACTACATCTACGCGGTACTTTACAGCAACACGTACCGCACAAAATATGCGGAGTTCTTAAAAATAGATTTCCCCCGCATCCCATTCACAAAAGATTATAAATTATTTATAAAACTCGGAGAGCTCGGCAAGGAACTTGCGGACTTACATTTGCTGAAGTCCAAAAAATTAAATAAACCAATTGCCAAATTCGATGTTGATGGAAGTAACGAAGTTGAAAAAGTTACGTATGAGAAAGTAGGGACAACTCATGAGTTGTCCCTAAAAGGCAGAGTGTTTATAAACAAAGAACAATACTTCGAACCCGTTACCGAAGAAGTATGGAATTATCACATCGGCGGATACCAAGTCTGTCACAAATGGTTAAAAGACCGCAAAGGAAGAACACTCACACTCGAAGAAAGAGAAACCTACTGCAAAATAGTAACCGCACTTTATCATACAATAGAAATACAAAAACAAATTGATGAATTGTATGTGGGAGTTGAGGGGTAAGGCAGATATGAGATTTAAGACGTGAGATTTGAGACCCCGGCTGATGAAAATTGGTCGGGGTTTTTTTATTCAACCACTTCGTGGTTGTGAATTATTTTTTTTAATCATCTTGTCTATTCATATTCAACTCCTTCGGAGTTAGATAAACTGATAATCTTTATCGACTGCGAAGCAGTCGAATATGAATAGAAAGAACCCCGGCGAGGTCGACAAAAATTTATATTTTCGTAAATCTTATTATTAAAGAAATTTCATAAATTTACCTGCCAAAAAAACGAGGAACACAATGAAGCCAAAATCATTTCTTCAATTAATGATTGCAATAGTATTTATCTCATCAAATCTATGGAGTCAAGTATTAATGAATAAAGAAGTAATCCCTCCAAAAGCTGAAAAGATTCCGCAAGAATTAGTAACTCACGGCGATACACGCATAGATAATTATTTTTGGATGAATCAGCGTGATGATCAAAAAGTACTTGATTACCTGAACGCTGAAAACTCATATACCTCAGAAGTAATGAAGAAAACCGAAGACTTCCAACAAAAATTATATGATGAAATTATCGGAAGAATTAAGCAAGACGATCAATCAGTCCCGTATAAAAAAAATGGTTACTACTATTATACGAGATATGAAGAGGGGAAAGAGTATCCGATTTATTGTAGAAAAAAAGGTTCACTGGCCGCTGAAGAAGAGGTATTGCTAAACGTTAATGAGATGGCAGAAGGTTATGCTTATTATTCTGTTTCGGGATTAAATGTTAGTCCCGATAATAAAATGTTGGCTTTTGGGGTCGACACATTAAGTCGAAGAAACTATGATATATATATCAAAAATCTCGAGACAGGAGAATTACTTGATCATAATATTACCAAAGCAACCGGCGGATCGGTTTGGGCTAATGATAATAAAACTCTTTTTTACACACGAAAAGATGAACAAACTCTTAGAGCTTATAAAATTTTCAAACATAGAATAAATGAAAACGAAGATAATGACGAACTTGTATTTCATGAAACAGACGAAGAGTTTTCAACTTTTGTTTATAAAACAAAATCTAATAAATTCATTATAATCGGATCAAGTCAAACAGTTTCAAATGAGTATAGATTTGTTGATGCAGATACACCCGATGCTGAATTCCAAATAATCCAACCTCGAGAAAGAGATTTTGAGTACAGCGTTGACCATTTTGGAGATAACTTTTATATAGTAACAAACCATAACGCGAAGAATTTTAAAATTGTTAAAACGCCGATCGATAATACAACAAAAGAAAATTGGGAAGATGTAATTCCGCACAGAGATGATGTCTTAGTTGAAGGAATTGAAATCTTTAGAGATTATTTTGTTGTGCAAGAAAAATCTAATGCACTCGATCAAATTAGAATTATAAACTGGGAAGACGGCAAAGATTATTATGTCGAATTCCAAGATGAAGTTTACACAGCTCGCACTTCAACAAACCCCGAATATGATACAGATAAACTAAGATTCATTTATAGTTCACTTGTTACTCCAACATCAACTTATGATTATGATATGGCAACAAAAGAAAGAGAACTTATGAAGCAAGATGAAGTTCTCGGAGATTTTGATTCGAATAATTATGATTCAAAAAGATTGTTTGCAACTGCTGATGACGGAACAAAAATTCCAATCTCGATTGTTTATAGAAAAGGAATTAATACTGACGGCAATAATCCAACGTTGCTCTACGGATATGGTTCTTATGGATATTCACAATCAGCATTTTTCCGTTCTTCAATATTAAGTTTATTAGACCGTGGTTTTATTTATGCACTTGCTCATATTCGAGGCGGACAAGAAATGGGGCGCGATTGGTATGAGAACGGAAAGCTTCTTAATAAAATAAATACATTTACTGACTTTATAGATTGTTCCGAATATTTGATTGAAGAAAATTATACTAATCCGGATAAACTTTTTATTTATGGCGGAAGCGCAGGCGGATTGTTAGTCGGTGCAGTTGTAAACATGGCTCCGCAATTATTCAAAGGTGCAATGGCGGCCGTTCCTTTTGTTGATGTAGTTACAACAATGCTCGATGACTCAATTCCGCTTACAACCTTTGAATATGATGAATGGGGAAATCCAAACGATAAAGTTTACTATGATTATATGTTGTCATATTCACCTTATGATCAAGTTAAAGCTCAAGATTATCCGAACATGTTAATAACAACGGGTTATCATGATTCACAAGTTCAATACTGGGAACCGGCGAAGTGGGTTGCTAAATTACGTGAAATGAAAACTGATAATAATTTATTATTGTTTGATTGTGATATGGAATCCGGTCATGGTGGTGCATCGGGCAGATTTAAATCTTATAAAAGAACTGCTTTACAATATGCATTTATGTTAGATTTAGTTGGTATAAAAGAGTAATTGTCAATTTAATATTGTAGGGACAAGTCGCGACTTGTCCCTACTAAGATTGAATATTACATCTGATCCGGTGGAATATAAGCCGGAGGAACATTTTGAACCGGCGAAGTTGATTTTAGATATTCAAAAATCGCACGTAAATCCTCATCTGTATAATTCTTAAATTCCTGCCAAGGCATCGGAGGCATAATTGGTCTGCTGCCTTCCAAACCTTTGTATAACCCTTTAGTCATAGCAGTTTTAAATTGATCATATGTCCAATTCCCAATACCGGTTCCATCCGATGTTATATTTGCAGAAAACGAAACACCCCATGGACCGACTACTGCCGTCATAGTGTGTGAAAATAATGCCCATTCTCGAACAATATTTTTATCGTATGAAGGAATCGGCATATCAGCCGGATGACCTGCTAATAAATAATTCTCATCCGGTACAGGACCTTGCTCAGTCATTTTCTTTGGAGTGTGGCAATCATGACATCCGGATGTTGAAACTATATATTTCCCCCGCGCGATTAATTCCTCCTGAGTTAACTCAGCTTTTTGTGGTTGTTCTTCCGTTTGGCAGGAAGTAACGGCTATCATTGAAAAAACGACAATCAGAAAAAATAAATAATGGTGTAACTTCATACTTTTTTGCCTCCCAGCAAATTGGTTGTTATTGATTATTTAACATTTGGATTTTTAGAATCCATATTCGGACGCTTGGTGTTTTGAAAAGTTTCCGCTCATTTGAGAAAAATTTTTCAATTCTGATGTATTGCAGATTAAAGAAGCAATGTTCTCTCATATAATCTTCAAATTGAGAAAAAAGATAAGGGAGATTTTGATATGATGCAATTAAAAAGATAAATTATCTGAATAATATTTGTGATGAATTTAGTCTAATTAAGCATTTTTAAGTATTTTTGGTAATTCAAAAGATAGAAAAAGTGATATTAGATAGCACAAATCAAAATAGACCAGAAATTGAATATCCATGTGAATGGAAGTACAAAATCATTTCTAAAACTCCTGATGAGGCAGTTCAAGCGGCAGAAAATGCGGCAAACGGATTCAAGTTTGAAATTACGGCTTCCAATATTAGCAAGAAGGGAAAATTCGTGAGCATCAATCTCTCAGTTGAGGTAGAAAGTGAAGAAGAAAGAAACCTTATCTTTGGAAAACTTGAAGCCGATTCAAAAGTCATTATGGTAATTTGAAGTTTTCAATTCACAAACTTTCCTTTAGA
The DNA here is from genome assembly GCA_003599395.1 of Ignavibacteriales bacterium. Taxonomy (GTDB): domain Bacteria; phylum Bacteroidota; class Ignavibacteria; order Ignavibacteriales; family Melioribacteraceae; genus SURF-28. The sequence goes on from QZJX01000110.1 coordinate 24,415, forward strand.
ATTTCCGAAACAATTTGCCTAATTTTATAAGACATTTTTGACTTAATAATTGGGGTATATATGAAAGTGCTCACCAAAACTATCATTGCTTTATTTTTAATTTCATTTCTTTCAACAAATTTATTTGCGCAAAATGCTGAACGAGATGCAATCGATGCAAAATACAAATGGGATAATACCGTTGTATTCGCTGATGTAAATGCCTGGATAGCTGCAAAGGATGAACTCGCAAAAAAAATTGAATTGATCGATGACAACAAAGGTAAACTTGCCGAAAGTGCTGACAATCTTTACAACACATTAACGATTTATATTGATTGTCTAAAAGACTATTACTTGACATACGATTACGCATTCCGTGTTGCTGATGAAGATTTAAGAATCAGCACAAATCAAGAATATGTGCAACAGATGGATAACATCGGGACAAAATTTTCGGAAGCAAGTTCTTATGTCAGTCCTGAAATTTTAAAAATTGATCCGGCAACAATTGAAAAATTTTATCAAGATAAGCCGGAACTAAAAGAGTACGCATTTTTTATTGAAGATATTCAAAGACTCCGTGATCACACATTAACACAAGAACAAGAACAAATTCTTGCAAGTGCAGGAATGGTAACCGGAAATCCTTCCAATGTTTATAACATTTTTGATAACGCAGAAAAACCACAACCAAAAGTTACTTTAGCTGACGGTACAGAATTAGAATTGTCTTCATCAGATTTCGTAAGATATAGAACTTCTCCGGATAGGGATAATCGCGCAAAAGTTTTTGAAGCTGTATTTAACAACTACGGAAAATTCCAAAATACAATCGGAGCGAACTTAGCCGGAAAAGTTTCCGCTGATTGGTTTTATGCAAAAAACAGAAAATATAATTCCGCATTGGAATGGTCTCTAAGCAGAGCAAACATTCCTACCTCTGTTTATGAAACCTTGATTTCTCAAATAAATGAGAACTTACCGACACTTCATAGATTCCTAAAATTAAAACAAAGAATGCTAGGTGTTGATCAGCTTCATTACTATGATTTATATACATCAATTGTGAAAGCAGTTGATATGCAGTTTACGGTTGATGAAGGACAAAATATTTTGTTGGAAGTCTTCAAACCTCTCGGCGAAGAATATGTAAGTACAGTTAAAAAATCTTTTGACGAAAGATGGATAGATTATTATCCTTCAACCGGAAAGAGAAGTGGTGCATATTCATCGGGAGCAGCTTACGATTATCATCCTTACATCTTAATGAACTGGAATGATGATTACAATGCTCTTTCAACTTTAGCGCATGAACTCGGTCACACAATGCATAGTTATTTCTCAAACAAAACTCAGCCGTTTATTTATTCTGATTATGCAACATTCGTTGCTGAAATTGCATCGACAATGAATGAAAATCTATTGAATGATTATATGGTTGCAAATGCAAAATCCGATGATGAAAAATTATTCTTACTCGGATCTTATTTAGAACTAATGAGAACTACTATTTTCCGTCAGACTTCATTTGCTGAATTCGAGTGGGAAATTCACAAAAGAATTGAAGCCGGTGAACCTTTAACCGGTGAAAAGATGAGCGAAATATATTTTGATATCGTGAAAAGATATTACGGAAACGACGAAGGTGTTTGTGTTGTTGATGATTATATTAAATACGAGTGGGCATACATTCCTCATTTTATTA